>JBILOD010000518.1:0-3130 GCA_044374645.1 Pseudobdellovibrionaceae bacterium
TTTTTGGATGTCCTCCACTGTTTTTATTCCCCATGCCTTGGCAAAGAATCCTTGTGGATCAAGAAGAGCTTCAGCAATGGTCGTAAAATCCTTTTCTTCTAATGGCCTGATGACTATTCTATCGTTCTCTAATCGAATTGGTTCTAAACCCCAGGTCATACACAACACCTCCCTCTATGAGCCATAAAGCTAATACTTGTTGGCAGTGAAGTTACTTTAAAACTGGTTGACATCAAACAACCAGTTTAGAGTATTGTCCTAGACCAGATGAAAGAGTTAATGATTAGCTTACCAAAATCCAGTTTGCCAAAATACCAAATCCTTGCGGAAGGCCTGCGAAATGCGATTCGTTCCGGGCAAATCACACCCGGTGAAATTCTCCCTTCCAGTAGAGAGTTAGCACACAAATTCAGAATGAACCGTCATACGATCATGCGAAGTCTCGCAGAACTGGTGGCCGAAGGTTGGCTTTTGGCTAATGAAAAAAAGCACTATCAAGTGACTCCGACCCTACCGACAGACTATCTCCATGCGAAGAATCTGAAATTCAGCAATCAGGTTTTTTCCCCTAAACGACTTAGACTTGCCAGAGAAGTAAAAAAAACCGAATATGCCACCGTCGATAAATTAAAGTTTTCATTTCCCAGCGGTGCCCCCGATGTCAGAGAGTTTCCTATGGGGGAATTTAAATCCTGCCTTTATGATGCGCTTAAAAGCCATCGACACTTGGGTTATGGTTCACCCTTTGGGTATGAACCGCTTCAAGAACAGATAGAAACCTATTTACGTAGAGTGCGGCGAGTGCAACAGAGAGAAATCATTATAACCAATGGCTCCCAAGAGGCCCTTTTCTTCATCGCACAACTTTTGATTAAACCTGGCGATGTAGTTGCCGTTGAAAGCCTTGGCTATCCTCCAGCGCTTGAAGCATTGCGTTTTGCAGGAGCCAAGTTACTTCCCATCCCCTTAGATCGCGAGGGTCTGCGTGTGGACGTTCTTGAACAGATGGTTCGAAAACACCAAATTCGAATGATCTACACAACCCCTTTACATCAATACCCTACGACCGTCACACTTTCAGCCCAGCGCCGCCTTTTCCTTTACGAACTTTGTTATCGAAATGATATTTTTATCTTAGAGGATGATTATGATCATGAGTTCCACTATCGCAGTCAACCGATCGCTCCACTAGCGGCGAATGACCCTGCAGGAATAGTACTGTACGTATCCACCTTTTCAAAAGTCTTATTCCCCTCTGCTCGAATTGGATTTATGGCCGTTCCAACGGAGATCGCCAATGAAGCGGCAAAGCTAAAGCGCATTTCTTCTCGCCAAAATGAACAACTCTTTCAAGTGGCCATTGCCCAGTGGATGAAAGAAGGGGGCTTCGAAAAACATTTACGCAAAATGCGACGCCTCTATGAAGGGCGCCGCGATGCCATGATCAAAAACCTCTGCGAGCATCAGGCTGAGCATCCTCAAATTTCCTGGAATGATCCAGATGGAGGAATGGCCCTTTGGCTTAATCTCAATCAAGATACGCTCGCCCTTGCTCGGGCCGCAAGAGAAGCTCAGATACAGGTAAATCCTGAAGCCAATTACAGTTTAACTTCTGCGAAGGGCACCCACCTGCGCTTGGGCTTCTCTGGACAGACTCCACACGAAAACAAGGTGGCCCTGAGAGCTCTCTTTAATTTCATTGGAACCCGAAAAACCTATGGAATAACGCCTAAAACTCTATGATTCAAGACCTTGTGAAAGTTCTGCTTTCGGAACAGAACCCTTCTTGGCCAAGATCTTTATTTCACTGGGAACCGTTCCCATAAACCGTTTGAATTGAATTAAGAATTGTTTTGGTTCGCTAATTCCCGCCTCTGCAATGGATTCGGTGATGCTTCGTCCCTGGGACATCATCCGCAAAACGGCAAAAATTCGAATGCGGTGGCGATACTCCACGGCGCTCATCCCATAACTGGCCTTAAAAGCTCGACTCACAACCCGCCGATGAAATCCCAGTTGATGACAGAGGTCTTGAATCTTCACCGACTCAGAAAAAGTATCAACCAGGAGATTTTTGAACCGAGCAGCCACCGCCGACGGATTCCGTTGATCACAAATCACATCGCCAAACCTTGTCATTCTGCTGAATAATCTCTGCAACTCCTGACTATTACTCGGCACCTCCGTGAATCCCTGAAGTAACAATATCCCTTTCGGAACTTTAATTGTTGGATCAAGTCCCATCACAGATGTCCAGCCCCAGGCCCTTGGCTGGATCTCAAACTCAATGACTGAAAACGCTGACACAAACAACGAAAAAGGCTTTGTCAGTGCAATCCACTGATTGCCGGAGCGCAACCGCGCGCCGGTCTCCCTTGAAATCAGCAGATTCCAACTAGGACCAAAAGTATCAACATAATTTGTTTGCTTGTAGGTCTGGGTCCTTTCACAAATAACCAATCGATCGTCAGTCATTTTGAGTTGAGAACGAGAGAGTCCTTGATCGATTCTGAATGCCTTCATAAAGAGATACTTAAAAAAAAGTCCCAAAATGCCAAGCAAAAAATGAGCGAGCCAATACACTAGGAGTAGCAAGAACCTTTACGATTTTCCAAGGAGCCGGAACATGAGAGTCATCAAGGGTGTGGCAATTCTCTATTTTTTGTTTATATTAGCAGGTCCGATCATTGCCGCCGTCAAAACTTATGTTACACTGCGCTTATTCTTCCCTGATCCCTTCGACTCTCCTCTATGGATCCTACTCACCACAATGGGCGTGTTTTACGGCACTTTAATCATCTGCTATCGGGCCTTTCTCAGATGGTTCCCATTTCCAACCGGAGATTTAGAGCCCAATTCGCTCGAAGAGACGCGTTGGAAAGTATATATGGCCATTTGGCTCCTATTCCTGTACCCGATCATATTACCCCGTTGGATTCCTGTTCCTCTCACTGGCTGGTTGTATCGATGTCTCGGCGCTAAAGTTGGGGCCAATAGTTATTTTGCAGGAATCGTCTACGATCCCCACTTTGTGACCATCGGAACCAAAGTTTTAGGAGGGGCCCAGAGTTTGATTATTCCTCATATTATCGAAAATGAACGCCTCAGTCATTGGCCCATCACCATTGGC
>JBILOD010000079.1:0-10784 GCA_044374645.1 Pseudobdellovibrionaceae bacterium
CTCATAGGCTTCTGTACTAAAGGCCCGGGCCTGATTCAAAACTCCCATCGCAGAGGCAAAATCATATTTCTGAGAGTAATAATCCGCCAATAAAGTGTAGGCGGGAAAGTATTCCGGATTATGTTTTATGGCTTTTTTCAGAGTTTCAAAGGCTTGAAAGATTTGATTAATTTTGTATAAACACCGCGCAGCCTTAACGGCCGCTACCGGGTGCTTTGGATTCAAATCGAAGGCCGCTCGGTATTGCGCCTGTGCGGCCAGACAATCCCCCGATCGTACATACTGATCGCCCAAAGCTACAAGCTCCTGAGTTCGAGCTGCCTCACTAAAGTTTTCGTCGCTACCTCCATATTTTTTAACTAAGGCTCTGAGCGTTTCATTGGTGGGATTTAATTCGAACCCTTTTTCTGCAAAGTTTCTGGCCGACCCCATATCGCCTTTTTTCTCACTTAAGACAGCTAAAGTGGAATACGCCATTACGTTTACTTCGCGAGGGACCAGTTCATTGGACTTCACTCCCGTAATCAAAAGCTCCCACGCCTTTTCGTCTTGCTGAAAATGGCGGAACTCAATGACTCCTAACAACAACTTGGCAGCTTTATGTTGGGGATTATGCTCAACGATTTTTACCAGATGCTCGCGCGCTTCCTGAAACCGGCCAGTGCCAATATTGGCCTGTATCGATAGAATTTGACCTTGGGTGAACTCTGGCCAAATGGTCATCAGGGAGGAGGCAAAACCTTGCGCATTAATATAGTCATTTTCGGAGACCAGCATGTCCGTCTTCAGCCAAATATAAAAACTGATATTTGGAAACTCCTGGAGGAGGATTTCAAGTTGCCCTTTCGCTTCTTGAAACTTACCGGTTAACCATGCTCGCACTAATTCACAGGTGCGACCATGGCGAACCGCAGAATTTAAGGCTCTTGTTGTTTGAGCCATGTGATTCAATACTTGCAAGTCATCCGCATCTTGATAGGCGTAGGGCCAAAGCTCTTTGTAGGTGAGGCAAAGAAGTTCACGGACTTCGGTGTTTGTGGGTTCAGCTTCAGCAATTTTAATAAGTAAATTCTGAGACTCAATCCAATCAGAAGTATTACCTCGTTCAAAGGCAGCCTTAATTTTCATCAAATAGCCTTTGGACTCCTCTGCGGTCAGATATCCCGTTTGGGCGCCCGGGGCAGCCAGGTGAAGTTTTCCATCGCTGGAAATTCCTCCATCGGAGTCACCCGCTAAAATGACATAGGCCACTAGACCCGATATGATAAGGATGAGTGCAAAAAACCGGAGAACCCGTAGATCAAAATCAGCTAAACTCACCGAAGAGTAATTGCGATCATTGGTTGATAAGGTTGGAATTGAGGTATCAACAGGAACAAACTTACTCCGATCAAAGTTTTTATATGGTTGCGCCGGAGGCTTCCCGGTTAGTGTGCGAATATTTTTGGACAGATTCGACAAGCCTGTGCGAATGGTGCGAGTAAACTCCATGAGCTGAGATCCATCTGCGATTTTTGTTTCCTCGCCTCCCAATGTAACCAGCGATTTCTGTTTGGAGGGTGGAAACCGTGTCACGATCACCGTATTGGCTTCCATTTTTTCAGCAGTTTTAAGGGAGCTCGTCGTTTCTTTTGTGGGACTGGGCTTTTCAGTTTCTAGGGCATCAATAAGGAGATCGTAAAATTCAGGAAGAGTTGCCATAGGCACCCAATTGTATCCAGGAAATTCTGATATTTCCTCTTCTCCGGTGATCGTGCCACGCGCAATTAGGTTTTTGATGGCCTCTTTTGAATAGGGCCCCATCACCTTGCTGGAAGGGTCTCTAATAATCCATTGCGATTTTTGTTTTGTCGACACGTCTATAGTATATCTGAACAGTCTCTATTTATCGACGAAGGAAGTTTCAGCGCCAAGGATTTACCCTTTGGTCTAGCAACTTCCATTTAATAAAATGGTTCCATTCTGAAACCTGGTTTCATTTTGGATTGAGCCAGTATTGCACTAATGAAGACAATAAGTTCCGTTTATCGAGTGCTTGTGTTGATATAAGTTCTTCAATTCAAAGCTAGTGGGTTTAGAATTTTTTTCTAAATTGGCACGGCTATTGCTTTAGTAAACCACTGAGGAACGTAATCTATGAATACATTTATCAAGTGGCTAGTTACAATCTATGTAGTTTCCATTCTTGCCTGGTCGGGAATGCTGCGAGCTGAAGAAGTCGTTCTTGATCATGTTGCATTTAATAGTAATCATTTTGAACTGACTTTGGGTGGACGCGTCAACAATACTTGCGGTCTTTCACTCAAAACTAGAATCATTGAAAATCAATTCACAGAAGAAGGGCCTGTAGCTGTTATTGAAGTGCAAAATGATGAAAAGGTTGAAAGCTGTCCATTCGATCAACGCGATGAACTCTTTGATATGGTCGTCGACGTTCGCTCATTAGGTCTAAAGGCTGGAGTTACTTACAATCTTACTTTTGCGAACTCTTTTAATGAAATTTCGAATCCAATTTACACTGTCGAAATCCCTAAAAACTCATTTTTCCCAAACTATAGTCCAGTGCATAGCTCAGGTATGCTTACAAAGACCTTAATGGGTCAGTGGATTCTTGTTCGTGGAATGAATGATTTTATCATACTGAAAACCAAGCTCGATCTTTCTCAGTATCTTGGTCAGTATGTCACTATTGAAGGAACTGAAGTTTTACATCGGACAGGCCCTATCTTTGAGGTTGATGAGCACAATCCCCTCCGTGCTCACAACAATACTCTAGAGGGTCCTACGATGTTTCTTTTTTCAATTAGTACGGCAACGTACTAAGATTTAGGAACTGTTTCGATTCCCCTCCAATCGATCGGAACAGTGTCTTTTCAAGCCTCGTCCATTCCCTCCGGACGGGGCTTTTGTTTTTTTAAGACACCATATTTTGTAATTCTAATTACAATTAGAGCTTGATCGTTGAAATCCAAAATGGACATTGAGGCATCTCTTTAGCAATTTGCTGATAGAGAGCTTTGAGTTCAATTTTCGGATTTGAGCGAGTGGATTGAAGCACAGCCGTCGGAACAAAACTATGAGCTAAAAAAATGAGCTCATCGCCCTTCTCATACTGAAAGCTCTGTAGGTGCGGATAACAGCGGTCGTGCAATCCTAAGAGGCGACTCGGCAAGTAGGAGCCGCTTAAGAAATCGGACGGCAACAGGTCCACAGTGGTAGAGAGTGGAAGGACTTGGCCTCGTCGTTTCAAGAACACATGGGGCTGACCTACTTGGGCGATGGCAACCTCTTGTCCGCGCTTTGCCACGAAAGCACACTCCGCGCCTCCAGTTATTGAGCCCTTGTTAACCAATCGATAGATGACATCATTGGCAAGTGCATAGCCGGAACGAAGCGCATTCTCCAAACCTGACAAGCAGACTTCATAACCGAAGGGATTAGTGATTTCAGATTGGTTGTGGCAAGCATCAACAAAGAAGCGCACATTCTCAATAATTTTCTCGGAAAGCTCCATCTCTCCCCAGGAAAAGCAAACTCCCCAAAGGTTAAGCGACTCTTCAGTCAGGATTGTTGCCTGGGGACGCCAAACTTGATTGGATCTATAACTGAACTGTTCTAGTAACTTCATTGGCCACCATACTTACTCAGCTTCAATTTAGCTTTTGCATGGTACTCGCCGTTCGGAATGTCTTGCTCAAGAATTTTTTGCCATCGGTCTTTAGCTGTATCAATATTTCCGATGTTTTCCTCAAGAATCGCCTCTTGATAGAGCGCCTGCATCTTTTTTCGCAGTTCTTCGGTGATACGATCAATTTCTTCGCGCAGAGAATCGTCTTGAGGAGCCACTTCTGATGCTTTTTCAAGAGCGATGATCGCTTCCTTGTGTTTGCCAGTCTCTACCAAATCTCGAACGGCAGCAATGGCTGAGTTGACTTTCGATTTGATCCGTTTTTCAAGCCGTTTGATATCTCCCTTTGCTTTCTCCAAAAGTTTATCTGGATCGGGCATCGTAAGCTTAACAAATTCTTTAAACGCAGCGATCCCTTTTAGAGGATCCTTTTCACCGAGATCGTAGGCCGTTTGGTATTCTTTTTTGAGCTGAGCAATTTGGGCCTCACGCAGTGCCTTCTCGGCTTCTTTGGCCTTGCGGTCTTCTTCTATTCTCGCGACATCTTCACGGACCTTAATGATCAGCTCATGCTCTGGATTGAGCTCAAGCGCAGGGGCGAGGCACGTTTCCATCTCCTCAGTCGTCGTATTGGGATTGATTTGCTGGCGACAAAGGGCCGTCAAATTCTGAATGCGCTCTTCCATTTCGGCCGCTTCACGCTTGAGCCGTTCCTGTTGCTCTCGCTCCTGGGCTGATTGAATTCCAACCTCAATAAAGCGAGCCAATTCCTCAGAATCCAAAAACGAGGGGATTTTAGCATGAACCTTGTTGAGTTCTTCTTTGGCGAGTTGGTAATTACCTTTGGTGTAAAGATCTTTGGCTAATTCATATTGGACTTTCACTTGCTTTTGTTCTTCGGGCGTCAACTTAGAAAATGGGTCCGCTGGTCGCTCGGCCACATCCTGCGTACCATCATAATCACCGCCGTCGTCAGAAGTCCCAACGATGATGGCCACCAAAAGAATGGCCACGATTCCTATCCGCATTTTGTTTTCTTTGGTGAGCGCAATCTTAAGCCCCCAAAAATTTAACACTTTTACTGCTGGCGCTCCAACTGGTGGCGCCACCGCACCCTCTTGGGGGATACTTGGGTGCATCGGACTTTCAAGTGGTATCCCTTGATTCATCAATGGCTGAAGTGCTCCATAGGACTCCGTTCCCATTGGTACGGGTAACTCTGAATGTCCCGCTCCACCCGCCATCATGCCAGGTGGAAGCGCAGGCTCCACCAAAGCCAAATGCTGAACCTTCTTCATTTTGGATTCGAACTCTGGATCACGGATTTCAAAATTAAACCGATGGTTCAAAACCGCAATCGAATCTCCGCTCTTGAGGGTCTGCGGATCCTTGGTGGTAATTTTGTTTTTATTTAAATAGGTGCCATTTACACCCTGAAAGTCATAAAGATAAAACTGCCCTGAATTATTGCTAATTTTGAACTGGCGACGGCTCACTCTCGCATCATCAAGGATAATATCACATCCGGCATCGCGACCAACAAGGTAAGAGTCTTTAGTGAGCATGAATATCTTTTCATCTCTTTTTTCGGGCTCACGATACAATAGGACAAACTGAGCGGTTTTGTCTAAAATTCGAGTCACCGTTTTATCACCGATATCGGCGGTGGCCACAGCCATGGGGTTCACACTCATATCACTCCCTACAGCCTGAGCTAAACCGCCCTGTTGAGAGAGTGTGTGATCACTTTCGATCATAAATTCATAGGGAGGCAAGCTAAATGCCAGCCCTTCTTTTAGAGTTAACTCTCGCATTGAGGATTCACCAACAAGTATTTCGTTGAATCGTGAAACCACTTCTAAGTGCCAAAGCCCCTCCTTGAGATGGACTTTGAAATGCTGACGAGAGATTCCGTTTTCAGCTTTCAATGGAATTTGACAGTTGTCATTGCGGCCGGCCCAATAAACCGTGGCCGGATCATCTAAATCCAGTGTTTGAACATTTTGTCCATGGAGGCGAACAATAATTTTAAGCATGCTCAAAACCTTCCCTTTGATAACGTATCACATTCGTCATAAAGACCTTTGGCGTCTTTATATTGAGGATCATTCTGATCTCGACGCATAATCATTACTTGTTGAGCGGCGGAACGACATAAACGAAAATTATTTTTCTGACGATAGCGCCGGGCTTGATCCAAATTAAACTGAACCAGTTCTGCATGTTTTTTAATACTTTGATTCAGATATTTTCGTGCCAACATATGGTTCGGGTCAAAGGAGAGCGCCGCCTGAAATGACATGATGGCACGTCCATATTGACCTTGGCGATAATCTCGAAATCCTTTGACGTAATAGGATTGAGCAGACTCATATTGACGGTCCATTCGACCGTCCTCGAGTAGGCGTTTTTCTTTCATGTACTGCTCAACGGCCTCGGCCGATTGACCCAATTCTTTTTTGATTTGATCGGTGTCTTTGATGTTGGATTTGCGTGGCTTCTTTTCATTGTCCGGCATCAGCAAGAGTCCAATTAAAAGCACTGCAAACACAGCAATGATGATTATGGGTGAACGCCGAGTCGATGAATCCGGTACCGATCCTAGCGTTCTCGAGGAAGTCTTACTGTGAGACTTGGACAGGGCGTTGGATTTGTTTGAGTGCAGAGTACCACCCGAAGTGGGTGTGTAGTGCACTTCGGGCATACCGGAATTCGATGGTAAGGTTGCAACTCTGAAATCCAACTTTTGGTCAGCATGCGGTTTTCCAAACTCATTGGATGACGGCATAACCGGACTCAGGGCATTTGGGAAATTTAGAACTGGCCCTCCTGGCGGCACAGGGTTTTCAAACCCTGATCGCATCGGAACCGGCATCGAAGCCTGTTGACCTTGTTCTGAAGAGACCTCAGTCACTTGGACAAGAGTTTTTTCGGCGTGGATTTGCGCGAGAGTATCACTGCCAACTTGAACAGTCCTCTCGCCCGCAGGGGCATCCCAGTTAAATTGTATTTCGGTTTCGCCGGCACGAATTCTTTCAGTAGGGCGCAGTTCAAACTTGGTTTCATAGTTCTCTTTATACAAAACAGGATTGCGTGCATTCAAACACTCCACCGTGAGATAGTCTTGATGGAACGTAACGCGAATGTGATTGCGACTCAGTTTTGGATCATTCGGCAGTACAATGTCATTTTCCGCACCACGCCCCAAACTGAACGACTCCTTTTTCAGGACAAAGCTCTCCCCTGCGTGTGGACCATCGGTGATCCGCACGCTCAGTGACATGGCTGAATTCTGAATGGCCGTCGCTGAACTCACTAGCCGACACCTCCCATTGGGATGATAGTGACTATATAATGACTAACTTTGCCTTTTTCGGTGATCGCTTGGCAGTTGATCTCTGTGTTCTCTCCGCCAAACTCCAATTCGTTGCGACTGGGAGCACCTGGGTCTCGCGAAGCATGCTCCATTAAGTCATAGAGACTTTTTTGCAGGGCTTGATCCGGTATCAATGCTAGGGGTTGATTGCGCAACTGACTGTCGGCCATTCCAAGCAATTGTTCTGCGGCCTGATTGAGGCCAATGATACTATGGTCTGCCGTGATCCCCAAGGCGGCATAACCCACTAAACGAATGACATTGAGAACCTCTAGGTCTTTATTAAAACCCATGCCCCCTTGACCACTATCTGGGTTCGCAGCTCGGGTCAGTAGTGTGTTCACATTGGAAACCAAATTTTGAAAGGTGGGAAAATCCAAATCCACGGACGCCGAGGCTTCACCCTTATTTTTGAGAATGAGGTCCAGTTGGTTATTTAAACTCGCAATTGGATATTCAACAAAACGATAGAAGAGGTAATAGAGTACAAAACCCAAGGCAATGGCAATGAGGAGAGTCTGAAAAAATAGACTCAGGGTTCGACCATCATCAACGGCTAATGAACCCATATCATAAATGACGACGGCAAATGCTTTTACAGAGTAGGTCGCAGTTTCCGGACTAAATGCTGACAATGGCACCGCCACACCAATGTGAGACGAATCAATTTGCTTGATCAATTCTTTCTGTTCGCGACGAGCGGTTTCGATAAATGGGATGGCCGGAATGGTCCCCGCGCGCGTGGCTGGCGCAATCACTGAACCATCCACTTGACGAATAATATAAGCTTGAGTCACGCCCTCTTCTAAATCTGCGGTCTGCGTTGAAAGGGCGGATTCCATTTCTTTAAGAAGAGCCTGTTGGTTGATGTTCGCTAAGTTGCGTGCAATCGTAAGTGCCCGCCTGCGGCTTTCGATCTGAATGCTATCAGATGTGATGGCAATCATGGGAATTGTGGAAAGCGCGGTCACCATCACTGCAAATATAAGCATGAATAAACCAATGACGAGTCTGAACTCCATCATTTTTCCGAGCTGATAAACTCCGGGCAAAAAGACTTCCTCGAAATAACGTTTCAAAAATCCATTATTCGATGGCCGTTCAGCTGCCAAAGTACCACCATTTGGTGTGCTATAATTCACCGTACCCTGATGCGCGCCTCCGTTCATCGGCTGGTGGCCTTGCAGAAACGGATGCATTCCTGCAGGCATTGGCATTCCAGGACTTTGCATTCCATGGCCCGGAACCACTGCCAGGGGTCTACGATCTTGTGCCGTCGGAAGTTGAATCACATCACACATTGTTTGATTGAAGGATACCTTATCGCCACGCTTTAATGTTGCTCGATTAACCATTACCCCATTCACAAAAGTACCATTGCGTGACTGATTATCCACAAGGGTGAGGTGGTCTTTATCGACGAGCATCATGGCATGCTCTTTAGAAACATCGGGATCATTGAAGCGAATTTGACAGCCTCCACCCCGTCCAACGAGATTGGACCCTTCCTTCAAAGGAAACACTTGGCCCGCATGACTGCCCGACAACATTCTAATGGCCCACATGCAATTGATCTCCTACTTGAATCTTTAACGACTGAATACTGCCGGCTGGCATTTCAATCACCGAATCGGCTCGCAAAATCGGGAATACCATTCTCCAGGGCACAACCTTCTGCCGTAAGGCACAAACCAACATTTGTTTATTCAGAAACACACAATCGATGGCAAATTTCATGAAGAAGGTGTGAATACTATTGCAGCGGTGGATCCACAGCATTTCATCGCCTTCGAGTTGCGACTTTCCTAATAGGCCCTTCATGCGGGAGAACATGGTGTCTGCGACCATAAGTTGTTCGCTCAGTTTTTGATTTTTGGTTTTATTGAACAATTGGGTCATTAGTTACCTCCTTGTTCAAATTGCAATGCCACTGGACCGAAAACCATAATGAACACTGCGGGCAAGATAAAGAGAACAATCGGAAATAAGATAAGTTGCGAAGCGCGCGCTCCCGCTTTTTCGGCACGTACAAATCGCTCCAAACGCATTTGTACGGACTGGTCTTTGAGAACCTGTGAAATACTTGCACCCGTTGCATCGGCATCGGCCAACACAGCCACGAAGCTAGTGATTTCACCCATATCTAACCGATGGGCTAATCTACGCATAGATTCAATGCGCGCAGAACCGAGTTTAATATCTTGAAGTACAATTCCCAATTCTTCAGCCAGAACACTGCCCTCGGCCTTATCGACGATTCGTTGAATGGCACCAATGAAATCCAAACCAGCTTCCGTAGACAAGGCCAGGAGATCGATAAAGAAAGGCAAGTCTGCGCGCACCGAAAGCACTCGCGCATTACGGACCCCTCGGGCGTGAATGTCGGGAAGATTATAACCGAGAGGAATCAACACCCCGAACATCCAGTAGGGAAGTTCCATTTCTAAGGCAAAATTCATAATGAATAGTAGCAATGGGAACATAAATCCAAAGAGGTATCGCATACCAATGAACTCATCGACCGTCAGCTCACGTGACATTCCGGCTGTCAGCAAAATCTTTTCCACTTTTTTGCGGTAGGCCTTATCTTTCACTTTGACGGCGTATTTCATGGTGAACTGATGAACTAAGGGCAGCGCACCTGCAATGATTTTGCTCTTTGGCTTGGGGCGATCATCTCCACTGGCCCAAGCCAGGAGATCCTTGTCGTTGTTGGCGCCAAAGATAAAAGTGAAAAACAGGTAGACGGAAACTCCCGCTAAAATTAATGCACCAAAAAGTAGTAACTCTGCTCTTCCCATTTATCATCCTTTGTGATGAAAATAGGAGCCTATGTTTAAACTTGTTCTTGCTTCACAATCTCCACGACGTAAAGACTTGCTCACAAAAGCAGGTTTCAATTTCATAGTTCTCCCTGTTAACATATCGGAAACTCCTGATAAAAACCTAAATCTGGACCAACAAATTCTTAAGATAGCGGCCGACAAGGCTGTCGCGTGCTTGGAAGAGCATAAGCATCTGAATTCTCAGGATTTTTTAATTCTCTCCGCCGACACGATGGTCATCGTTGACGGGGTGGCCTTTGGTAAACCTGCCGATGAAAATGAAGCGGACCAATATCTTAGACTTTTGTCGGACCGTAGTCATCTCGTCAAAACCGCCTTACACTTGATCAACTGTAAAACACTTGAACAAATTCAGGAAATTACTACAACCAAAGTCTTTTTTAGAAAATTGGCCGACGAAGAAATTGCAGCCTACATTCGGTCAGGCGAACCGATGGATAAGGCTGGTGCCTATGGCATTCAAGGTTTGGGTGGAACTTTTATCGATCATGTGGAAGGTCCCTTCGACAATGTCGTTGGACTTTCAATTGATAGTTTTCGAAGCCTCTTGAAACAAAAGGATTGGTCACTTGGATAAACTTGCCCTTCAGAACCGACTCCGATCTGTTCAACATGAAATCATGGCGGCCTGCCAAAATGCCGGAATTAAACCCAATAAGGTTCAGTTGTTAGCTGTTTCTAAAACGCACCCCAGCGAAATGATTCAATGGGCCCATGAAATCGGACAACTGGATTTTGGTGAAAACTATGTTCAGGAAGCCAATGCCAAACAAAAGGAATTGAGTCACTTACCTTTGCGCTGGCACTTCATCGGCCAATTGCAAAAGAACAAAGTTAAGAGCGTGGTGGGAGCCTTCAGCTTGATTCACTCGGTGGATAGTTTCGAGTTAGCACAAAAAATTGCATTAAAAGCGCAAGAGCTCAACCTCCAACA
>JBILOD010000080.1:0-10769 GCA_044374645.1 Pseudobdellovibrionaceae bacterium
TTTATCGAGTTTTTCGGCCTTTGTAGAGCCCAAGTTTGCCGATGCCCTCACCGAAAAAATACAAGCGCTCGTTTTGCGACTAGAGGAGTTTGACACCACGGTGCAAGTGTCTAGTCGCTTTGGTGAAGACCGTTGGGTTCGAATCCTGGGACGCCCCCAATTTGAAAATGGTCAGAGTCAGCGTATCATCGGGGCTGTTCAAGAAGTTTCACAGTTAAAAAAGACGGAGAGCCAAATCGAGTACCAACGTCAAAAGGCGGTGGCCAATGCACGCGCTACCGCCCTTGGACAAATGGCGGGTGGTATTGCTCATGAAATAAATAATCCGCTCACCATTGTGTTGGGCACGGCAAAGCACTTCAAGTTGGCGGTCGATCGAGGAGATCTCGAGAAAGAAGCCTTGCATCGAGGGGCGGACAAAATCATGGAAGCGACTCATCGAATTGCTAAAGTGATCAAGGGATTGAAGGCCTTTGCGAGAGAGGGTTCGAGTGATCCTATTGTTGAATGTTCTGTGAAAATGATTTTCGAGGACACTTTTGCCTTTTGTGAAGCTCGAGTCAAAAATCACGGTATCAACTTGGTCACTCCGCAGCTAGCACAAGATTTTCGCCTGCGCTGCCGTCCTGTAGAAATAGCCCAGGCCATACTGAATATGATCCTCAACAGTGACACAGCGGTTCGCGGAGGTGAATCACCATGGATACGAGTAACCTTTGAACAAGAGGAGAAGTGGTCAATTTTTCGCGTTACCGATAGCGGAATGGGCATCCCGAAATCCATTGCCGAGCGAATGATGGAGCCATTTTTTACCACCAAGGAGGTGGGCAAAGGGATGGGGTTGGGTCTCACTGTGGTGAAGTCGGTCGTTACAAATCATTCTGGAGAGTTTTTCCTCGATTCACAAAATCCCAATACGAGTTTTGTGATGAAGATTCCACGGAATATTTAATATTCTCATCTGGCATTGAAATCGCGAGGACTTGTCATCTAAGGGAGATATGGTTCGTTTTAATTTATTTTTTTAAAAAAAGTGTCTCAAAATTACCTTTGAAAATCATAAAGTTATCTCATTTTGAATGTTTCATTATAGAAAAACCTCTTAACTTTTTGAGAAAACCACCGATGAATTCAGTGTTCCATTGATAGAGAACGTGGTTACAGCCAGGAGGGTTTACACGGGAGGTTATTTAATGAAGGCTACCATTTTCTTTGTGTGCGATGATTCAGAGGCGATTTCTAAGTTGAAAGCTCAATATGAGTCAGAGCCACAAATTTCAGTAAGAGTATTCAATACCACTCAATGGGATCAAATCCTAGAGGATGGTATGGCTCGTCAGTCCGTACATGTTGGAGTTCCTACTTTGTCAGTCGGCCATAACCACGAAGGACCAGCTAAAGTTCTTCAGTTTATGAAACCCTCATCGAATGGTGGTTCCGTAGAAACAATGGAGCAGCTCGAAGCTAAGGCGATCGAAGCCGCTATCGTTCAGTTCAAAGGAAATCTAACTGAGGCTGCTAAGGCCTTGGGTATTGGTCGTGCGACTCTCTATCGAAAAGTGAAGCACTTTGCCATTGATCCGAATCAAGCACGAAAGCGAAAAGCAGCCTAATTCCCATTTTGAGACACTCGTGTTGACGAGGCTGTTTATGGGCCATGCCGTAGGAAATTTCTACGGCATTAGCTTTTTGTACTGCATTTAAATGAGGGATGCCATTTTGGGTAGACGCCTGTTTTAAACATGCACAGTAACAATCCATTTAATGCGTAGTTGGTTCTGGCATGAACCTAGCACTTATAGCATAATAGAAGTGAGGTTTAGATGCGTAACGAAAAAAACGTTCAAAGAGATCAAAATGTAAGTAAGGTTCGCTCAGCCCTTGGAGTGAGTGCTCTTGGATTGGTGCTTCTGACCGTGTTTCTCGTCAATGATCCTTCGTCAGTGAATCAATTGGACCAGTCTTCTCAGGTAGGTCAGCGGGAAATCGCTAGCGCACATCCTGCGGGTACCTTTCAACGAGATCTCTCATGGCAGAAAAATTTGGCGTCGCGAATTGCGGAGTTGAATGAAATTCCCGAAGGACGCTCAGCGCGGCCACCAAGCTCAATTGAGAATTTTTTATTTGGAGAACTTAAAGGTTACTATTTGATGGAGCTTAAGGACGATAGAATCCACGAGATGGTTTTGAATCAAAAAGAAGCTCAGGATTTTCCTGAGTTTTTGGGCAGTGAAATTTCGTTGCTCGAGCGGAACAAAGAATTGTGGTGGCTGAGTTTTGAAAAAACAAATTTAAAATCTCGCTCCACCATGAACAGTGTTGTTCAACTTCTGGATCAAGATCAGAAGGTCATTGGCGAGGCAGCATTCGCCTGGGATGCCGATGGTCGTCTGATGAACTTAAAAATCGAAAAATTATAGGTCACAGATCCTTTTGACGGCGCCTTAGGGCGACGATCTAAAGGAAGGAGGACTCGGGCCCTTGGTCACGAATTGGTCTTAAGCATAGGCTAGATCTTTCGCAAGAACTATAGTAATCGCCGTCTATGCCGATGTAGAGACATGGTTATTAAAGATTTATACTCCCCTGAAAAAGTAGTGAACAGCAATGGCACGATCCATCATCTCGCTCCACCCACGGATCGCCTTCTGGCTGGAATTTTGGATCTTCTGTTTCATACGCCGATTTTTACGCTATTGAGTTCGATGGCCCTCTACCGTCTTAATGTTTTTAAGCTGACCTCTTCCACTATGACAGAACGAATGGCCGTGTTGGCCCAAGTTGTTTGGATCGTCGTGGTCGGCTCGGTGATATTGCAGGGGATCTATCTCAAGCTTTGGCGCAAAACTCCTGGCATGAAGCTCTTGAAACTCGAATTAAAAAGTTTGTCTGGTAATGAACTCACTTGGGGGCAATGCCTGCTCCGGTCGACAGTTTGGTGTTTTGAGTTGGCTCTGATGGGATTACCACTCTTGGAAATTTTCTCCCATCCGCGGCGTCAGGCGATTCATGACCGCATTTCAGAAACACAGATTGTGACATTAAAAACCTGGGGCGCGCTTCCTCCTTTAGCTGCCGAAAAATCTACGGTGCACTTGGTTTTTATGTGCGTTTTAATGGTCACTTTGGGTTGGATAACAGCGTTGTTTTCCGGGGCCCAAAAAAGCCTGCAAGAAGGCGCTATGGCGCTCGCTGAGTGGCGAGAAGACAATCGCCTCTGTTCACAAGTCGACGAGGTTGCGACCTATTCTGATGCTGGAATGAGTGATCTCCGCGCTCGCATTGATTTTGCGATCAGTCTCTTTCTGTTAGAGCAAGTGGATGAAGACTGTTTTCGGAAGGAAGTGGATCTGGCTGTATTAAAACAAGTGCCGGGCCCCCTGGTTTGGGTGGGCCAAGCACTATTGTCACCCCTTGGAAGCAACGAGCGTCAAAGCTATTTTACCAAGGCCTGTGGCGAAGAGTCCCAGTGGTGCAATAAGGCTCTTTACCAAGAAAAGGGTTCCATGACTGAAGCCCGAGATGTCTTGCGGTCGCACGCCAGCACAAACATTATTTCAGAAAGCTTGGCTTTGCAGACCGCTAAACTCATTCTAGTGAATCGTTTAGGAGCAGCCGATCAAGCCGCCAATATGATTGAGTCCATTCAAGATAGGGGCGTTCGGGCCACAGGATTGGTGGCTGAACACCTGAAGGCCGTATCTAGAATGAATCCAGATCGTATGCCCTCAGTTTTATCGACGCTAAAATCAGTTATGGTGGAAAAAGACTATATGCGCTTGAATGCCGATTTGTGCGTTCACCAATTAGAGTCCGGTTGTGGTACAAAAGTGAACGAATGTACGACTCTATCGAATCTCCTTCCTAAGTATAAAGAAAGCTTAACCGATTTAGTGGTGAGTCGTGCCCTCTTCAAATCCGCCGTTTGTGCTCGAGATCTTGCATCTGGCATGGAATACTGGACTTTGATTTCCAGCGAGGGGCTGCAGAAACTAGTCGGCTTTGCCATTATGCTGGAGAAACCAGCGACTCAGGGGCAGGGGCTAGCAAAGGTTCGCAGCTTTATAAAGGATGAAACGCAAAAGTTAGAGTTACGTTTGGACGCTCTTCAACTTTTATTGAGTCGTTCGCAACTTGCCGCCGATTGGAAATTGGCTTCGTACTTGTGGAGTCAATTCGATTGGACTCAAGCTAGTTTTCTTTCTGCCTCCGAGTGGCTCATGCGTGAAGGTGGAAAACAAGGGCGTAGCGACGTAGTCATGAGTTTTGCTGATGTGTTTTCGGCGATTCCAGGTCTTGCGATTGATTGGCGTCTGACGTTACAAAAAACGAAAGAGCGAATGCCCGCCAATGTGGAAGGAAAGACAAAGTGATTTTTCCTTTTTGGTTGCACTTTTCCCACTTTAAGCGCGCTCCGGTCACCATGATGTTGTTGGCTCTGAATGTGTTTTTTTATTTGGTCTTTCCATTTAAAAATGGTGTCAATCTGCCATTAGAATTGTCTCGCAAGGTGGAAAAAAGGGACTTTGTTGCAGTACAAGCTTTTCTCTATGAAAATTATTTAATGGAGATGCGCCCTGTTGAGTGGCAGGAGTGGACCAACAGGTTTTATAAGGGTCGCGAGAATCTCAAGGATAACGAACTCGAAGAATTTTGGTTTCAAATTTCCTTTCGAGATGGGAATTTTTTGAAAAAGGTCATGACGTTGGACTCCTACCCCGATGAAGTCCGCTATAAAAAATGGAAGGCTGTGTTCAGTGAATTGGAAGCCTATCAGAAACGGGATTTTTCGGGTCTTTTCGGAGTGTCTATCAATGGCGGAAAGTGGAGTCACTATTTAACCTATCAGTTTGTGCATGCCAGTTTCTTACATCTTTTTTCGAACATGATGATCTTAGTTTTATTTGGTGTTTTGATTGAAATTCAGGCGGGTTCTTGGGCGATCTTATTGCTTTCACTTTTGGGCGGCGCCGTTGGGGGTGTCGTTTACAGTCTCACCACGGGCAACAATATGGCTCCTTTGATTGGCGCCAGTGGCTCGGTTAGTGCTCTCATCGCGTTTCTACTAATCACTGAACCCCGCCAACATTTGCGTTTCTTTTATTTCTTATTTCCAAGTGAAGACTACTTTGGTGATATTTATCTTTCCAAATGGTGGCTGATACCTTTACTGATTCTGGGTGATGTGAACGCAATTCTCACAACACCAGATTGGAACCTGAGCGTGGCTCACACGGCCCATCTTGGTGCGATCGGTTTTGGATTGATGGTGGGTATTCTTTATAAATACATTCGTAACAAAGAGGATCTCAGCCAAACCTTGTCATGGGTTTCCCATCCCGAAGAGAAGACCGAAGCTCTTACTTCTATATAGCGGTTTCCAAGTGAGTTAGGTGTCTTCTGGTTAATCGAAACCGCATCTATAGTCCGATCTCTATTTGCTTGATGGGAATGCTGGTGCAAAAATCTTATATAAAAAGCAATTGAAATCGGCCCCACCTGTGCCATATTAACGTCATTTTTGCCTGTATATTTAAATCATTAATTTTAAGAGGGTTCGATGGATCTAATTGTTTTCCCAAATGGCGGCCTCCATTTGGAAGGAGTGGAAAATTTAAAGGCTTCGGAAACTCTTTTAAAGGCTTTTGCACGGGGAACGGGATTTGGCCTTTTGGATTTAGACTCTTGGGATTCACATGAAGCTGAATCAGAATCTCTTTCTTATTGGAAGGATTTTGTACGTATTTATTTGGCCTTGTTTGCTTCGACACCTGAGCTTGAAAATAGGGATTTGTCAAAACAACCAATTCAAATTCCCTTTCCTGATGAGGAGCTAAACCGTTTTATTATAACAGCCCCTCCCGTTAAAGGGTCTGAATACATTAACGGTGATCATTTGAAGACTATCTGGCTTCAAATTGAAGAGAGTCTGAGAACTGAAATTAAAGAGTCGGGTAAGAGCATTTCTGATTACTTTTCGGACCGCCATTCAAAATGGAATCTGTTGG
This sequence comes from Pseudobdellovibrionaceae bacterium, assembly GCA_044374645.1. Classification (GTDB taxonomy): domain Bacteria; phylum Bdellovibrionota; class Bdellovibrionia; order Bdellovibrionales; family Bdellovibrionaceae; genus CAUJGP01. Next base: position 6,009 of record JBILOD010000080.1, read on the forward strand.
GCCGAGTTTGTTTTCATTTGGCCGAAAATAGAAATTCTGAGGAAAGGCCCTTTGCGTTTCTCGCAACCTATGCTCATCAAATTTCAAAGGACGGTAAAGCAAAACATCTACCCTTAGGAAGAGCACTTGAAGAATATTCTGGAGCCAAGAATAAAAATTTGCTGCTTCGCCTGCTTTTTCCGATCCATAAGGCCTCTCAGGAAAGTGAGTTTTTAAAAGAGGTCGTCAAATCCGGAGCCATTTACCATCCTCAAGCATGGACCCCCCAAGAAACATACAAATTTTTAAAAGATATTCTGCTTTTTGAAAAGTCAGGAATCGTAGTAAGAGTTCCCAATTGGTGGAAACCCAAAAATCCCACCGCGCCTCAAATTTCAGTCAAAATTGGCGAGAAAAAAACCGGGGGGATTGGCATCAATGCCCTGTTAGATTTTTCGGCCAACTTGGTGCTGGGGGAAAGCGAAATTTCGGAAAAGGACGTGCAGGAATTGCTTTCTCGATGTGAGAACCTTGTATTTTTTAAGGGCCAGTGGGTTGCTGTTGATCAGGAAAAACTCTCTGATTTATTGTCAAAATGGAAGCAAATCAGAAAAACCGTCAAAGAGGAAGGATTAACTTTTGGAGAAGGTCTGCGATGGTTATCTGGTGTAGAAGGTGGCAGCGATAAAGTTCATTCTAGTGAATTCGAAAATGGAAGTAACATAACCCGAGTGCAAGCGGGAGAATGGCTAAAGGAGACTCTCGATAATCTTCGAAGTCCCAAAGCGGATAGACAATTGCAGAAATCTTTGAGTGCGCATCTTAAGGCACATCTAAGGCCCTACCAGAGCCAAGGGGTATCATGGTTATATACACTCAATCAAATGCAAATGGGCGCAGTTCTCGCGGATGATATGGGACTTGGTAAAACCATTCAAATCATCTCGCTTTTGCTCATTAAAAAGCATTTTGATATTTCTCATTCCAGACAGAAGAGCTGGGCTCAGACTCTGCTCGTGGTGCCAGCTTCACTTATTGGCAATTGGAAGGCCGAGCTTGAAAGATTTGCGCCCTCCTTAAAACTTTGGATTGCTCACACTACAGGTAATGGAATCAATAAGCCTTCAGAGTCAGATTTTGATTTAGTGATCACTACCTATGGATCAATTGTGCGCTACGAGTGGATATCGACTCAGAGTTGGGGTTTAGTCATCGCCGACGAAGCTCAAAGTATAAAAAATCCATCTGCCAAACAAACAAAGGCCATCAAAAATATAAAATCCCCTCACAAAATAGCCCTCACGGGAACTCCTGTTGAAAACAATTTGTCAGATCTATGGTCACTTTTTGATTTTGTTTCTCCGGGGTTACTTGGTTCTGCTAAGGCTTTTGATTCCTTTATGAAATCTAGAAAGGACAAAAATAATCCCTACGGTTCACTTAGAAATCTGGTTAAGCCTTATATTTTGCGTCGTCTTAAAACCGATAAAAATGTTATCAGTGATTTGCCTGAAAAAACGGAAGTTAAGAGTTTTTGTCAGCTTACCAAATCCCAAGTTGCTCTTTATCAAAAATCTGTTGAGTCCCTTTCTCAAGAAATTGTGAATTTGGATGGAATTAAACGGCGGGGCGTAGTCCTATCTTATCTGATGAGGTTTAAACAAATTTGTAACCACCCAGCACAGTTCGTAAAAACTGGCGAATTCAGTCCAAATCAAAGCGGAAAATTTCACAAATTAAAGGACATTTGTGAAGTCATCTCTAGTAAACAAGAAAAAGTTTTGATTTTCACACAGTTTAAAGAAATGACGGAACCCTTATCACAGTTTTTGGAAAGCATTTTTGAGAGACCGGGATTAATTCTTCATGGTGAAACTCCCGTGAAAAAGCGTGCCGAAATGGTTAACGACTTTCAAAAAGAATCAGGTCCTCCCTTTTTTGTGCTTTCGCTAAAAGCGGGTGGAACGGGACTCAATTTAACTCATGCTTCTCACGTCATTCATTTTGATCGATGGTGGAACCCGGCGGTTGAAAATCAAGCGACCGACAGGGCTTTTCGGATTGGCCAGAAAAAGAACGTGTTGGTTCATAAATTCATATGTCAGGGAACCCTTGAAGATAAAATTGATGCTCTCATAGAGTCCAAAAGGCAGCTTTCCCAAGAAATTTTGGAGGGGACTAGTGAGACCCTTTTAACGGAACTTTCAAATGACGAATTAATCAAAATTGTTTCGCTTGACATAGCTTCAGCCTCTGATGATTGATTGAGTCAAATTTCGGTGGAGGCATCATGTATGGCTGGGGTTGGCGTCCTTATGTACCAGTAGCGCAAAGACGAAAAAATGGTGAAAAGGCTGCTCAAAAATTGATAAAAAAAGGTGAAAAAATTGAGCCTATTAAAATTAATGGGCGAACAATTGCTAAATCCTTTTGGGGTAAAGCTTGGTGCGAGCATCTCGAATCATTTAGTGACTTCGCCAACCGACTGCCGAGAGGTCGCACCTATGTTCGAAATGGCTCTGTCATTCATTTAAAAATTGAAGAGGGAAAGGTCACGGCTTTTGTTCAGGGCTCTGATCTTTATAAGATCGCTGTTGAGATTAAATCGTTAGGAACAAAAAAATGGAAAGCGATTTCAGAAGGTTGTTCCGGTGAAGTGGGTTCCGTCATTGAATTAATGCAGGGTAAGCTTTCTGATGAAGTGATGAAAACCATCACCGACAGGCATGATGGTCTTTTTCCTAAGCCCAAAGAGATTTCCCTAAAATGCTCGTGCCCTGATTCGGCTTACCTGTGCAAACACTTGGCCGCTGTGATGTATGGAATTGGTTCGCGCTTGGATAACGAACCGGAGCTTCTTTTCAGGCTTCGAAATGTTGATCACATGGAGTTAATCAGTAAAGCTACTATTAAGACATCAGGGAAAGGTGCGCGAAAATCCAAATCTCTGGACGGCCAAGATCTTTCAAATCTGTTCAATATTGATTTGGACGACGCACCCGTTGGCATTATAACAGACACTAATAAAGACACAGACAAGAGCTCAGGAAAATCTTTGAAGAAATTGAAGGCAGCCTCGTCTGGGAGTAACAGGAAACCGAGAATAAAGTCTCTAAAGGGAAAAAAGGCCGCGTCGAGTATAAAAGCAACAGCAAAAGCCAAAAGTAAAACAAAGAAAGTTTAGCATTATCAAATCAACTTTTTTTGTTGCACCCGATGCTTCGAATTTTATTCGCGGCTTTAGATTATAGCTTTTTTCAATTGGTCTTGGAGGCATGCTTCCAAAGCTACACTTTCTGAAAAGACGGCGGCGGCGTACAGGCGCCTGTATGCGAGGAGTAAGTTGGTGGCCCATGCGGCTAAAACGAAAAAAGCCCACCGTAGGTAGGGCTTTATGGCCGCTTGGTGGGCTTCCTAATGAGAGACGGGAGCTGCTATATGCGAAATGGGGAGCATTTTGGCGCTCCTCCACCATTTTGCTACAAAAAGTAGTGGTATTTTGTAGCATGCTATGGACTTTGCTACAAAAAATTGGTATATTTTGTAGCATGGAGGACGAAGTTATATGCTCGCAAGCGTTGCTAAAGCCGTTAAAGACCGGATATTCGCTCATGGCCCCGGCTGGTGCTTCACCTCAAAAGACTTTCTCGACTTAGCCAGCGACTCTGGCGTGAGGACGGCACTGTCGCGCCTTCAACGTGAGAAGTTCATTCGAAGACTCGCTCAGGGCTTGTACGACTATCCGGTGAAGCACGATGTTCTTGGGAAAGTTCCACCCGACATTCAGGCTGTAGCGAAAACACTAGCCGAAAAGAATGGATTAAAAATTCAACCTTCTGGTGCGCACGCCGCTAACTTGATTGGGATATCGGATCAAGTTCCTGGGCGCGTGGTTTTCTTAACTGATGGCCGGACGAAGAAAATTAAAATTGGAAAGAACGAGATCCTTTTTAAGAATGCAACAGCTAAGGCTCTGCACGCGGCAGGAACAAAAGAGGGATTGGTTATTCAAGCGTTCAGATTTATGAAAATAGAAAACATCGATCAGGCCGCTCGGGGACGAGTCCGCAAATTCCTGGAAGGCCAAAGCTGCGAGGATTTGGCGAAGAATTTAAAGCACGCACCTGCATGGATCAGAAACCTGATTTTTGAAATCATGGATGCAGCCATCAAATGAAGCCACTTCACCTTTTATCCAACGAAGAGCGAAATCTGTTTTTCCGGTCGGCGTTTGAGGAATCTCAAATCCCTGTTGAAATTCTCGAGAAAGATTTTTGGGTTGTATGGACCTTGGGTCATTTGTTCTCGATAGGTGAGCTTAAAACCCACCTGACCTTCAAGGGTGGCACATCACTGTCTAAGGTTTATGGATTGATCCGTAGATTTTCGGAAGACATCGACGTGTCGATTGAAAAAGAGTTTCTTGGATTTGGGGATTCCCATGATCCCGAAAAAGCGGCCTCTAAGAAGAAACAAAGGGCAGCCATCGAAGAGCTTGGCAAGGCTTGCGCTGAATATGTTCAGGGCAAAATGCTGAAAGACCTCGAAGAAAAAATTGCTGCAGATCTTGGGCATCGAACCGGATGGAATCTGGCTGTTGACCCGCAGGACCCTGACCAACAAACACTGTTGTTTGAATATCCTACAACTGCATCCAGGGACGGCTACATCCGCCCCTTCGTGAAGATTGAAATGGGAGCACGGTCGGAGCATTGGCCTGTGAGCGAGCATAAAATCCAGAGTTATGTGAAGGACGCACTCAAGGAAAAAACGAACGAAGCT
>JBILOD010000521.1:0-3119 GCA_044374645.1 Pseudobdellovibrionaceae bacterium
TAATTCGGGGACTCCAGGCAGACAGCAACCAACCTTAGTACGACCTGACGACTTAAGACCACCAACATTACCCATTATGCCGACTCAACCGACTCGTCCAATAATGCCGGTTGTGTCATATGTCCCGGTGAACCAAACAGCGCAACAACAGGTGATCAATCAGGTCAATCAGATCATCCAAACTACTAATTCGAACGCCAAAGTGAATGTCATCCTTCGCCGGGGTACAACACCTCCCCCTCCATGAGGGGAAACACGCTTGTAATCTTCGAACAAAGCCTTACTACTTTAAATCACTGGATCGAGGTCGCGCCTAAACGCGGCCAACCAGCGTTTTAAACTTAGGTAGAGTTGCGACGTCAACACTAGCCAGGGCCGCAAAAGATCCGCATAATTAGAGTGAAAGTAAATTAATCAGAAATCACACACTCTCTTTGTTGGGGAGCTCAACGATGCCGTCAAAAAAAACTTTTTTAAAAAATGTCGCTCTCACTGTGGCCTATTTATCATCCCTCACATCGCAATGGACATGGGCGCAAATCAACAATGATAAGGAATCCGGTAAGGGTGTCCAGGTGGACTCTAAACTCCCTTTGTTGATTGATTTCGTTTATGAGCAATGGAACAAGAATCCCAATGAAGCAGATTCGGCGGTTCTCTTAATTCGGAACAATCAAACGAATCGAGTGGTTAAGGCCACACTTAGTGAAGACGGACCCAACACTAATCACTTCGTGGGCCAATTCACCATCACTTGGGACACCGACGGTCCGTTTCAAGCCGACATCTATAGTCCTCCACAGCAAATCGCTAAGCAAAAAGGTCAGGCTTCTGTAGAAAAAATGATTAAAGACGGCACACTGCCCCGCAAACCTTACTTTTTGCGACAAGAGAGAGGCCTACAAAAACTCTCTATCTTCAATAGCGCTGAACAAGCCCTCGAAGCGTACGCCCAGTATCGCCAAGCCATGCAGGGTGTACAACGTCCAGTGCAAAAACCAGTGGTCGATAAAGCAGCCCTCGAAGCTGCTCGAAATGCCGAGCTTGCTGCGGAACATGCCCGCCTTGCTAAGTTAGCCGCAGAACAGGAACTCTCTCGTCAACAAAAAGAGGCCGATGAGAGACGGAAACAAGAAGAATTGAAGAGACAACAAGAATCCATGGCCGCTGCCGAACGCCAGAAACGCATCGATCAAGCTAAAGCCCTCTCTCAAGAAGCTCTCACACTGTATGCCTCAGAAAAATATATTGAGGCCGAGCCAAAATTTCGCTCGAGCATTGAACTCGATCCTTCACAGACGGGCTATTACTTTCAATACGGAGCTACCCTCTACCGCAATGAGAAATACAATGAAGCTCTGGTCGCACTTTCAATGGCCAATGACCCCAGTGTCAATCAGCGTGAGAAAGCCTTTTTTCAAGGGCTTTGTCACACGAAACTCCAAGAATTTGCTCCAGCCCTGGAGCAGTTCTCCCTTGTCACCAGCGTGACCGATGACACACTCACGCCCGCCGCCTCCTTTTACACAGGAATTATTTACTTCTCTAAGGAAAAATACCCACTTGCAAAGGCCGCGTTCGAACAAACTCTCGATACTTCTAAAGATCCACAAATGGATGCTCAAGCCGAAAATTACATCGAACAAATCGCGAACATTGAGCAGTTTCAGGCAAAACTCGCCCAACGCTTCACCACTACGGTCAATACGGGCTTGATGTATGACTCAAACATTCTGATGGTGTCGAATTCCAGCAGCAGCACCGCCACTGACAAAGAAGGCTTTCGCGGCCTCCTTAATGCCGGTCTTGAATACCGCATGATCTACACCGAAACCCAGGAACTCCAAGCTGAGGCGAGCTATACTGACATGTACAGCATGGACCCTAGCCTTAAAGCCAATTCCACTTTACAAATGGCCGATCCCATGGTGGTAACGCTCAAAATACCCTACAAATGGAAGGGGCAGCTCATGGGAAAACCCTATGTGCTTTCAGTAGGTCCTGGCTATGAAATTCTACGACTGAATGTCGATGGCTCTGGACCCAGGGAAACCACGATGAACTCCACCACTCTTTCTACGGAGCAAACATTCATTGTCAAAGAGGACTATTTCACCACCATCAAACTTGATTGGCGCGGGGAAGACTCCAAGATCGAATCTGCCGGAACAGCCGATGCCACCAAGATTTCTTTAGGCAACAATAATATCCTATTCATGGACGCCAAAAAGACCGAGGCCGCACTACTCAATTGGAGTTATTTAATCAACCAAACCTCATCAAAAGACAGTGCGTTCAATAAGCTTGAACTCTCCGGCGGCTATCTCATGCCCATCATGGAAAAAGGCAGTTGGACCAATGTGCTGGCGCTGTCACAAAGCACTTACAGTAAGAGCACGACCAAACGCAAAGACACGAATATGAATTTCACAACCAGCCTCACCAAACCCCTGATGGAAAAGCTTCAAGGCGCTTTGTCGCTTGGCTACGAGACCAACACCTCCAGTGTTGCTGCCTCGACCTACAATAAATACACTTTGAGCGCGACAGTGAACTACGCATTGGACTTCTAAGGGACGTTCCAACTAAGCAAGTTCAAAACAAAAAACCTGGAGTAGCTACAAACTCTCCAGGTTTTTTATTTTGAAACACATTCGGATTTAACCACCACTCCGAAAAACACCCGCTCACTTCATTTCGTGTCCATCGAAATCATCTCTTGATCACATTCTCCGCAATGCGCTCGGCCAGCGCTGTGATCGTCAGTAGCGGAGTCGCAGAAAGCGAGCGAGGAATGATTGCGGCGTCCACCACATAGAGATTTTCATGAAATCCGCCGGGTCGCTTGGGATCAAACACCTGCCCAAGATCATTCACCACTCCGTTCGCCACCGAATCGGCCATTGGGCAACCTCCGAGAGGATGAGTCGCCTGTATCTTTTTGCCAAAGATCGTAGAACGCGGATTTTCAACAAAGGTTCCACCCAAATTTTCTGCGTACTCTTTCATAACGCCATTGATTCGTTTGAAGGTAGCTTCTTCAAGAACTTTGGGCCAGACAAAATCAAAAGAATCCTCCTTGGAATTGTAAATAAATTTACCACCAGAAGAATCATGTC
>JBILOD010000522.1:0-3102 GCA_044374645.1 Pseudobdellovibrionaceae bacterium
CAATGGTCCAATATTTCAGCCATCACCATTGAAGGCTTTGCAGCCCAGGAAACGAGCCCGCAACGTCGTGTCTCGATGATGGCGACCTCGGCCGAACTCAATCAACCCCTAAAGACACAGCGCCTCACCGACGCACAAATCACCATCGAGTTTAATGCCTTGCTCATGCAGGCCCAAGCACAAACGGCCTTGATCCACGAAAATGAAATCCTATTGGGTGGCAATGCTGTTCTCACCATCCAACGACGGTTGCAAGCAAGCCTACCTAAAAAACATCAGACTCGGCCTACTGCCAATTTGGCGACCAGGTCCGAAGAGCTTCAATTGCGTTCGGCCGTTGATCCTATCTCTGTTGATTTATCGCAATTGCTGATTCGAGGAAATGCCATCGAAGCTCGGGTTCAACACCGTGACTATCGTGGACGCAGCTTTCGCCTGGATCTGAAAAAAAATGAACTCGTTTGGGTCGGAGAACTCCAACAACGTTCACCCCTCCGAAATTTTACCACACCCTACCGAATGCCCGTTTTCATGACTCGCTAAACACGGCTTAGCTTTCGTGGCATCTACTGACAAGAGCGCGATTGAAAGTGCACGTCTTTCAAATCATCAAGAATGGTCGTGGATTTATGTGTTCCAGATCCCCCCTCGGTAATGACCGAAATGTTGAACCGAAAGGTCACACTTTGACCGCAGGGACTCCACAAACGCTGACCAGGGTCAATGGCAGCGATCCATTTAACCTCAGCATCCAATGGACCATCGAATGTTCGCGCTAAACGTGGCCCCACACTCCCTGCCCAAAAGGCCTCAACATCAATACGAGAGTTCGCTCCGGCGCCAAGACTATTAAACCCCTTGAGGGAAAACTCAGAGAGCGCGATTGAATAGCCCGCTGGAACCTCAATCGGCACAGCCAGGCTGCAGGCCTTCCGATCGATTTTGCGCCCCGAAGCGCCTCCTGTCTCAGTGGCAAAGCCATCAAATAAAACACTAATTTGTTCTCTATCTGGAGAAATGGCCACACTGGCCGTTCCTGCCGGGCACCCCGTGCCTCCATAACTTGGATCGCCCAAACGAATAGGCTTCGCTGCGGCAACCACAGAAAGAGTTGAAACGAGTAAAACGAAAGATTTCAAAAAAACGGATTTCATAAATAAGCTCCTCCAAAGAGATTCTGTTGAAAGAGAGCCAACGCCGATGCTGACCATTTTCACCAGAATCGCAAAATGATGACGAAGGATAATAAACACTTGGGTTTGATCCATAGCAAGGTTCCAAAGAAAAATCTGTTCCAGTGGGACATTTGGAACACATCAGTGCCAACGTCAGTGCCATTAGAGATTCTTAATTAAAATTCCTACCTTCGAAATAACGAGTGTCGCTGATGGACTTTTTGGATCGAAAGAATGGTAACTGAACAACGTTTTTTCAGTTCGGATAAATCACATAAAGTTCTTCGCCTGATTGACCTGAAACACCTGTAAAAACTAATGTATCGTCTTCAAATAAATAAAAATTAGCGACGCCTCTTAAGGTTGAAGTAGTGTTGCCAGTGATAACGGGGAGTGTCGTTCCCTCTGTCGTTCCATCGGATTTCCAAACTTGATAACCAGTATCGGTGGCGACGCTAAAATAAAAAACATTGGTCCCTGTCGCCACGACTTTTATTAATTCAAAGTTCGAACTGGATAATTTAATATCGGCAAAACGTTTAACTAAAACGGTTCCCGCTTGAGTACCATCGGTTTTCCACAAGGTGAATCCTGGTTGCGACGGTGCGACCACAAACATATAGAGCTCGTTTTTAAAATCCGTTAGAGCATAAGTGATCGAAGACCCTGATCCCGGTTCGAAGTCCCTAAATAATTCTGTGCCTGCAGTTGTTCCATCGGACACAAAGAGTTCGGTCCCCACACCAGTGACGCTATCCTTGACTTGAAAATAAAACCGGTCGTTGAAGACGATATGAGAATAAACAGTCGCATAACCACCACTCCCACTCACTCCAGAAGCAAATTCACGAAGCACATGAGTCCCTGCTGCGGTACCATCACTCACCCAAGGTTCGATTCCGGATGCCTGATTATAAGCATTAAAGAAAATTTTGGTACCAGTGACCGCCGCGTGTTTCCGAGTATGTTGGTCGATTTGAGACGACAAAGCACCCGCCACTACATCTTTGACGAGGGTTGTGCCCGAGGAAGTTCCATCCGTTCGGTAGAGTTCCCGACCAACCCCATTGCCACTGGCTGCAAAGTAGAGGAAACCATTCATTTCTGCGATTAACTCAGGCCCAGCCACCGCCCCCGAATAAAGGTCCTTGGTGGTTACCACGCCATTATTAATAAAATACAATTCATTCCCATTGTCGCCAATCGCCGTCAAAACAACCTTACCATTGATCATCCCTTGGAATTTGGGGCCTGACGATCCCGCTCCTGCATTTAGATCAGCGACCAGAGCGGTCCCTGGGGAAGAACCGTCAGTCTTAAAGATTTCGCACCCAACGGTCCCGTTACACCCATAAAAATAGAGAATTTGTGGGGTGGTGGTACTACTAAGATAAAGGTCCTCCACGTACCCGTTTCCAATCCCTGGAAATAAATCTGTAATGATTTGAGTGCCACTCGACGTGCCATCAGAACTCCATAATTCAGTTCCCTCAATCGGAGTCTTGATTTCAAGAATCATTTGATTATTCAATTCACCAACAAAATCAACACTACGAACTCCAGCGCTCCCAGGCACGATTTCTTTGAATAACATTGTGCCAAGAGAGGTCCCATCAGTTCTCCAAATTTCCTTACCCGCCTCGGGAGTTTCCGCTACGAAATAGTAGTAGTCACGAAATCCTCCAAGGGATTGAATGTTCGAGCAACCACCATTTGGTGCCAGTTCAAAAAATAATCCCGTTCCTGAATTGGTGAGATCGGTTTTGTAAATTTTGGTTCCCCAACTTCCATCATCACCGGAAAAGAAAATTTCTTTTCCGATTCTAAATAAGAAACTATAATCCATGCCTTCGTCAGGAACGGGATTCGCACTGAGATCCATCACACTTTGAGTGCTGGCATTATACAAAGCCCATGTAGAACCATT
>JBILOD010000388.1:0-4319 GCA_044374645.1 Pseudobdellovibrionaceae bacterium
ATCGACTAAAAGTATGAATCGCATTTTCGGCAAATGGGATATCTACGCCTCGATTGCTAATTCGCTTCTGTCTGGCAAGTACCGCTGAAACATCACCAGTACTCAATGAAAGTGAACTGGGGCCAAAGTCTGGATGGGTGTGAAAATGCTCAATCCGAACTATTTCCTGGTCTTGGGTTCGCTTCATTAGATCCTCAAAACTAGCATCTCCATCTGTTATAGCCAAAGAGGTCAAAGACCCTGAACTGTAGATTTCACCTGGAACAAAAGTCCCATTATTAAAAACAAACACATAAAACCCTACCTCTTGAAACTTCCCGCCAACAAAGCTGAGTTTAATCGCACGGCTAATTTGTTCTCTAATCTCGAATGGTAGTGACTCATTCAATACATCAAAAGTTGGGAAAGAAACAACCTCATGAACATCTGTCTGGGTGCCACGAAATTTTCCCAGCTGAATTTGACAAGCCACAGAGGCTGGCGATTGCTGTTTGAGGCCTATTTCATTTTCCTCAGCTGCCGTCAGCTTTATTGATAAGAAAGCAGTTCCCCACAGCAAGATGAGAAAAAACATTTTTTGTTTTACATTCGCACAAGCTTTAGTCACTTCAACAGTCTCCAATCTTCGAAACAGACTATTAATGAATGACGCCGTGTCATCGCCTACTGAAAACTAGCTGATGCCAATATTATGCCAATCCCACACTGTGGTGACATCTGTCCAAGGAGTTAACTGTAAACACAGGTAGCCTGGTTTGAGTATTAAGAGTATTCTGAAGACTTTTGGATTTGACGAATTTTGCAATACTTGATTGCGCAAAGAAGCCAGTTCGCATACGGAATGCGAAATCCTGGCTCTTGATTGGGATAATTAGATATTATTGTTGAACTACGATTCGGCCGACAAGGTCATATTCCATCGCCTCAGTGATTTCGACTTTAACAATATCACCGGCCTTTGCCTCGCCTTCATTGATCAATACAATACCGTCAATGTCTGGTGCTTGCTGTGAGGTGCGGCCTTGCAATAAGAGTTCAGTTTCTTCACTAAGTCCTTCCACAAGTACATCAACAACTTTACCGATCATTTCTTGTTGTTTTTCACGACTGATCTGCTGTTGAAGGCTCATTAATTCATCAAAGCGACGCTGTTTAGTTTCCTCATCGATCTGATCCACCATCCTACCACCTGGGGTATTTTCTTCAGGCGAATATTTAAAACAGCCAACGCGATCAAACTGCTGTTCGTCGACAAAATCCAGAAGTTCTTCAAACGCTTCCTCTGTTTCGCCCGGGAAGCCGACAATGAACTGGGTGCGAATGACTGCTTCTGGAATTTCTTGGCGAATCAAAGAAACGGCCGTTTCAATTTCTTCACGAGTCATTTTGCGATTCATGCGCTTAAGCACTTCGTTGTTGATATGCTGCAACGGCATATCAAAGTATTTCACTAGCTTTTTATTATTCTTAATCAGTTCAATCATCTCAGGGGTAATTCCATCTGGGTAAAGATAAAGAACACGCACCCATTCGATTCCTTCAACTTCTGAAAGTGCTTTCAAAAGAGCCACTGGACTTTCAACAGCTTCAGGATTCTTTTTACGCAAATCCCAACCATAATCGGTGAAGTCATGGGAGATAATGATTAACTCTTTCACTCCACCGGCCGCCAACAACTTAGCTTCGCTAACGATGTGTGAAAGAGAGCGACTCTGCAAATTTCCGCGAATCAAAGGAATCGCGCAAAATGAGCATCGCTTCAAACAACCTTCGGATATTTTAACATAGGCCCGATGTCCAGGTTGCGAATTGATGCGAGGAGTGGACTCTTCTTGAAGATACGTTGGTAAATTAAAGAACGTCTTCTGTTCTTTACCCTGAGAGTGCTCTTTCAAAATTTTACCAATATTTTGGAATTCACCAGAGCCCACAAACAGATCGGCTTCAGGCAAACCCTCAACAAGTTCGTCTTTATACCGTTGGGTCAAACAACCAGCTACCACCACACGTTTTACAGCCCCACCACTTTTTAATTCCGAAACTTCGAGGATCTTTTGAATAGATTCTCGTTTAGAATCTTCGATGAAACCACAAGTATTCACGATCACGGTGTCTGCTTCTTCGGCGTCAGCAACCACCTCGTAACCATCCTTCATGAGAGTGCCTGCCATAATCTCGCTATCCACGAGGTTCTTAGGGCAACCTAAACTAATAAAGTGCACTTTTTTCTTGTTCTCAAGAACTTCCATAAAACCCTTTCAGTCCTAGTACTCAGTCACCTGAGCATTTTTAGGCGGTTTGTAATTAAATAAACTCGATTTAACTTTGATATTGAATTGAGTGGATCTGAATTCGATTTTGGTTTCGTTTTCGACCTCATCTACGTACTCGATCGAAACCACTCGTTGAGCTTTGGCATCAATTTTCAACGTCAGATTCTTAAGACCAAACTGAGATTTTTTCTCGGTCAAATCGTAACTCATCAAGGCTCCGTTCTTTGATTTCAGCTTCACTTTAAACACTGAATTGATAGGTCTGGTACCGAAGATTTCTGCCAAGATAATGGGTGAATTTTTTTTACTCTTCATGCTCATTTTCGCCACCTGAAGGGGCATATCTTTGAATTCAGCGGGTGGATACTGAATGGTCCAAAGTGTTTTCAAATCATAGATCACTAAGTTTTTTTCGGGATCGGATGTTTCCCAGTAAAACTTACCTTTCACAAAGCGAATCATCCCCTTAAAGGTTGTTTCTTTATCGAGCATTGAATTTTTGACCGTTTTGCGAACTTCTAAGATCATACTCTCGGACTGACGATAGACTCCAAGCGTATCGTTCAACTCCGCTGGAATATCGTCTGCGGCCCAAACACAGAGGGACGTCGCCGAAAACGCCATCAGAAATACCGAAGTGATGCGGATCAATGTTGTACTAAGCATGTGTAGTGATTCCTTCAATTTGTCGCTTTGATAGATGGATCGATAAAAAGTGTTTACGCACTATATCAAATTTGCCTCTTGGCCGCAAGCTTTGGTTGAACCGCCACACACCAAACTTCGAAGCTTTTTGGCCGCCCCAAAGCCTCCCATGCCGCCTCCGTCGTACTTCCGGTCGTTACCACATCATCCACAAAAACTACGGTGCTGCCCTTTCCAGGTCTCCATCCCGCGGCATCAAAGTGACGTTGTCGGCGCTCGGCACCAGACCGCATCTTTTGAGGGGTCTCGCCAACATGCTGAAATGAAAGAACATTTTCTAAACTCCAGCCAGTCTTTTGTTGAAGGGCTTCGGCCAAGCCGTAGGCGTGGTCTCTTGCACCCTCCTGCCGTGGGGGCGAAGGAACGATTGTGACGTTTTCTATTATAGGCTCGCCCTCCGACGTTTGGCGAATGGCAAGCCACCACTTGGCAATCAGTTGATAATCCTGTTTGGCCAAGCCTCCCTTTAGAGCCTTGATCCAAATCGCTAGTGTCTGATGTCGATAGGAGCCCAGCGAAATGAGGGGATATCCCCGCCAATCCGCTTTGGCCAACTCTCCGCTTTTCTGGTCAAGTACAACTTGGTTTTGGACTTCTTTCAGGCACGAGGTGCAAAGATGGTGGGCCCAAAAGGAAGGGGCTCCACACCAACAGCAATGGCGAAATTGATTTAATAATTGATTAAACATGATTCAATGAGCCCAGAGCAAATTCACAGACCGTCCCACAATGAAACAATGAAGAGTTAAAACGTTCATTGTGTGACTTCCGGAACCCTCGTCCCGTTGCCGATTTCTGTGCCCCATTTTCTGGCCCGAACTGTGCAAAGTAATTAAATCAAAGGAGCTCGTCGTAATGAGTACGAATGAGAGAGCCCTGAGACTTAGGAAAGGATCACACCATGAAAACACTATCCATCTTTTTGACAGCTGCCTGCCTTTTTTCTGCAGCCGCATACGGTGCCGAAATGGGTGATACCTCAGATTCTAGCCAACTGGCAGAGCGACTTCGAGGACGAGGCGTGAATTGCAATGCCATTGAGCCGGGTTTAACTCCGACCCTCAACTTTGAAACCATGTCGACCGCAGCTGGTATTAATCGCAGCGGAACCATCTTATCACTTTATTTTGATACCCTTTACTACCGCTGCCTTAGAGGCGAAGACGGGGACGTGCAACTTTCTATAGTGAGACCCAACGATCCCTATCAATATGAGGTCGAACAATTTGATGGAACAAAAACCGTTGTAAAAGTGAATAGCCAACAAAATCGCTTTAGCGCCATGATAAAAGATCCGCGCGCCACTGACATAACTAAAGGCATCCCTGCGCGCGTTGAAAC
>JBILOD010000004.1:0-23552 GCA_044374645.1 Pseudobdellovibrionaceae bacterium
TGATGGGCTGCTCTACAAAATCCACCTCGATCTACCCATCAACCAACTGCTTTCGGCCAAAGACCTTAGAGCCCTCCAACACGGAAATACTATTATGACCTCGGTTCGAGTCCTGAGCGCTCTATCCATGGATTACCGAATTGGAACACAAACACAAGGCGACACCGGTTTTATTGCCGGCACCAAAATGACCTGGGAATTAAAACTCTCTAAAGCACAAAACCAGGTGAAGGTTGTGTTGGTGCGTGTCCGCACCAACTGACAAACTAACCGACCAGTTAGGGTTTTCGATAGCCCGGAAAATCGAACTCTTTCAGTAACGCAATCTCTTGTTGCACAAGACGCAGAGCCTGTGAGAGTCCCTGCGCAATCTCGCGTATTGCCGCCGCAGAGGTTGGACGAGGGATCATAACTTCATCCCAAATCGGCCCACCCGCCTGGAGCGACCCAAAATAGCGCTCACTGAAAACCCGAGCCGACAACACTTCATCAGAATGATATATTTTGCTGATCTGAGCCTCATAGAATTTTCGGTACTCTTCGTTTTCATTCATATCGATAGAGTCGAAATAGAGGCGCATTGCTACTATTCGCTCAAACTGAGGATCGAGGCTCTCGAGCACCTGTGGACGGACTAATTGAAGACCCAGCGGCGAGGAGTGGCTCAGTTTATCGTCTCGTAGATTCAAAAGGCTCTGGGACAAGCTCTCTAACTCTACTTTCCGAGAAGCCTTCGGATAATCACCAATAAATTTGAGATATGACTGAATCGGCGCAATATTTTGCCCAACCATCAAGTCAATATTCACGGACAAATCAAGCAGGTCCACATCCTTCAGCGCCCAAATCGCTTCCTGTTGAATCTGCTGAGCCTCACCTTCATCGGCTCCCACGAGATGAACAATTTCATGTAAGAGCAGGGCGATGGATTCATACGCACAATTATTTTGATTTAGCTTTGGTGCCATCACAAATGGACTGATGCAAATATGGCCAGGTTTCGCTGCATAAATACTTCCATCTTTGGATAAGCCATTTTTGTCGAAACAAGGTTCTGAGAGTCGGTACTCTACCGCCACTGATCGAACAACATCATAGATTGATGGATTCGAATTCGAAAACAGTTTTCTATAGACCGATCGCTCCCTGTCGGCTTCACTTTGTCGCCAGTAATTGGCTTCTTCGCTGTTTAAGAATGTAATGATGGCCGGAGCCCCGTATTCCCGAATCGCCGAAATGACGTGCTCTGGGCCCGAAGGTTTTGGATTTGTAATGCCACCGCCACCATCACTCACCCCACCAGCCAAACAAGCCTGCGAAATTAAAATGGACGCTACCCATGACCTTACTCTAAAGAGACGAAACATAAATCACTCCTAATAATTTTGGATTTTTAGCATTAGCCCTTTTCTAAAGATATGATTGATCTTTGAGTTCTAGAAAAGGTAAATGAACTTAGTAAGACAGCTATAACGGCAGGAATACTGTACTTAAATCGTTAACCATAGGAATTTAAATGACAAAAGGTGTTTTCGATTTTTCAGACTATAAGGCCTACCTCTCGTTTAAGGTCGGCCCACGCAGCCAGCGCCGCGGTATCAAGGGTGCTCTTGCAAAACACCTCGGTATCCAACCGACCTTTGTTTCTCAAGTTCTTTACGGAAAGGCACATTTTAGCTTGGAGCACGCCGAACAACTTGCCGATTTTTTTGGTCTGAATACAGAAGAGAAAAACTACTTTATGCTGCTTGTGCAAAAAGATCGCGCCGGTAGCCGGGCCCTTCAACACTATTACGCTCAACAAATTTCCGCCCTCTTACAACGTCGCCTCAATTTGACAAAACGGCTTGGTGCAATCCACACGCTATCAACTGAGATTCAGGCTGTATACTATAGCTCATGGGTTTATGCTGCGATCCACATGGCTGTGACCATTCCGAAGCTGCAATCCCCCATGACCATCTCCAAGTTTTTAAACCTTCCTTTAAAGAAAGTCTTTGAGGTCTTAACTTATCTCGCAGACCATGGATTGATTGAACGGTCGGGAGAATCTTTTCTGCCAGGCAAAAAACAGATTCGCCTCGGGAACCAATCACAGAATATCATAAAACATCACACTCATTGGCGCCACCAAGCCATTGAATCCTTAGATCGTGAGCAAATTTCGGATTTACATTACTCGGGAGTAGTGACTCTTTCTGAGAAAGATATGATTCGACTTAAAGAAAGAATCCTTGATTTCATCAATGAGTGTGTCACTGAGATTCGCACCTCCAAGGAGGAGGAGCTGTGTGTGTTCAACATTGATTTCTTTAGTCTGCGGAAGTCCCTCTAGCCCTTCTTGGAAGGGCTAACAGACACACGAACCTTAAGAACCCTACGTCTAGGAATTTATTCCAAATGATTTGCTTATCGATGGCCGGGCAATCATTGGGCGGACACGGTATGGCATAAATACTGCAGTGATTATGCTAGTATGAAGACTCATGTCACTAGTCCCAAAATAAGACGTATTTATCTTGTGCCCCTCGCAATGTTCATTAGCTCTAATACGAGTAGTGGAGCAAGGGAGGAGGTACCACTGTGTCAGCAATAAGGAGTGGGGCTTGTTGGCCTCTCAAATTATGTTGATTCTTAACTCAGAACTCTATCTGCGCACCCGTCGTTTTGGGCTTGCACTGACTCTTGCAAGCACGTGCCTTTATCCCTTGAATGCCATTAGTGGTATAGATGAATGCAAAATCGCTGTAAGAACACAATCTGAAACCAAGGTTCAGTTTGGAATTAAATCAAGCAGTATCATGTCGCTCTTTAGTGAGTCTTTCTACAAAGGCGATGTCGTCTCCATTGTTATGCGGGAGCTGATTCAAAACTCTATCGATGCTATTCATCGTCGAAAGCGTTTAACAGCTGAGAGTGTCCCTTCTGCTCCCCGGAAGAAGAAGGGGGTTTTCAATTTAATCAAGGACCTCGTTTCTTCGGAAACAGAAGTTTCGCCACCCACAACAGTAGTTTCACAGATGGACACCCCCGGTGCCATTAACCTTTACTATGATTTTCAGAATAGAAAGCTCATCATTGAAGACAATGGGTCAGGAATGAATCTCGATACAATTAGGAACGCATTCTTTCGACTCGGAGGCAGCGACAAAGAAGCTGGAGAAGCCGGTGGCTACGGCATCGCCAAAGGCCTATTGTTAAGCGTAAGCCAGCAAATCTATGTCTCGACAATCCAGGCAGGCACGAAGCACGAGTTCACGGTCAATTCGGATCTCTTAAACAAAAATCCTGACGATTATGAGATATCCGTTCATACGACTAAATCGGAAAGCAATGAGTCCGGAACAATCGTAGTCATTGATTTCAATGAGAAAGTGATAGCTCCAAAAATGAAATACCAAATTAGCCTTACAAATGCTGTAAGCCTGATTGATGATATTAAAGTCTCTTTCTTTGAGGTAAACACTTCCAATTTAGAACATTCTCAAACCAAGGCCTATCTAAGGTCATTTAGGGCGAGCCAACCATCGTGGCAAACTGAAAAGGACACACGATTGTTTCGGCCTCTCAATTACAACGATTTGGATTTTCTTACGAGTCATTTAGAGTTCCCCTTCGGTTCCGTAGATATTTTCTTAGAAAAGGCACCAGATCCAAGTGGCTGGGGCACTCAATCGGTCCTCAACAATGGCCTGTGGCAGTTTAGAACTCTATTTATGGAGCCAGGAACCTCAAACCGAATACCCAATAATTTAATTATTAATGTGAAACCGAAAGTAAAAACAAGTGACCCTCAGTACCCCTTTGGACTCACTCGGGATGGTTTTAGGCCCTCGGTAGAAAATGAATATGCCATCATCCTTCAGGAAGCCACAAGAATGGTTCAAATACTTAGAACTGAATTGATCCACAAAGAATTTGCCGACCTTGTCGATTTACCCCAAGTGGACGTACAAGCGAAATTTACTTCGCTTTTGTCACAAGTCCCTCCTCCCGAGTATCTCGATGATCGGGAACCGACCGTGAAGCACCTTAAAGACAACCATACTATGAATGAAACGACTTCTTCATCTAAGCTCATTGGGCCATCAATCTTACGCAACTCGATCGGTGTGCAAATCAATGACCTTCCTGATGCCCTCATTCTCTTTTCAGAGTTGGCAGGGGTGATCGACCTGATGAAAAATCGTTTGAGTCAATTAACCAGAGACACTGACCCCCCTTTTTCAGTGGCGTTGGAATCCTTTCGAGCGGGAATCTACTTGAATCCAGCCAATTACGGTGTCAACTTGAGCGGAACATTGGACGCAATCTTCATCAATCCATTGGCTCTCCCCAACGATGAACAGCTGACGGTCATTTCTGAAATGATTGCCAATACAATTTTACATGAAATCACTCACGTTAAAATCCCAAAACATGATGATCTCTTTCCGACTATTGAAATGAAGCTGCGATTACTCTTGGCGCGAGACCAGTTTATGCCCACCATTAAAATG
Organism: Pseudobdellovibrionaceae bacterium; assembly: GCA_044374645.1. GTDB lineage: Bacteria > Bdellovibrionota > Bdellovibrionia > Bdellovibrionales > Bdellovibrionaceae > CAUJGP01. The sequence continues at coordinate 4,500 of JBILOD010000004.1, forward strand.
CTGATTGAATCAGTCTTGCGGGATCATCGTGAAACTTTTCTTGAATTAGTTAACCGTTACGATCAGGTTAAACCCAAAAACTGAATGATAAGATCCTAGTTTCAACTGGCAATAATGTTGCCTCTTATTCTCTGCCCTTTTGATTCTTAACTTAGATGATTTTCCTTCAGAGACTTGCAGTCCCTGTCGATCTCGTTGACACCCGACTGACAGTTCACGCAGATAACTCCTTGAAGTTCCAAAATAGAACGTCTCAGCCTGGCACATGATTCGCATTGATACAAAGTGTGAGTTAAAGAAACGAACTCTTCGGAGGTATCAAATGAGTCTGGTTAAATTATTCGTAGTAACAACTTGTTTACTAGCAACCACTGTCAGCTTTGCTGATAATAGCAGAAGCACAGCTTCAAGTCCTCGATCCCCTGTTTTCAAAAAAGCCGGTGATCCGAGCCTATACTTTGGATTAGGACGCAATCCTGTGGACTGTCCGTATAAAAATCAAGCCGATAAAAATGAGGCAACCGCAGGAACAATCTTTGGAAAATCACAGCCCACCGTTTTTGGAACACCTGGCCTTGGAAACCGCTAATCCAGGTCAGGAGGGGGCATTTGCCCCCTCTGCTTTAGTTCCCTGAGGGCGAATTAATCTTTTTGATTTGCCCTTCGACGTAGTCCTTTGTCTGTTTGCCCAGCTGTACCGTTCCTCGGGCGACGTCATTGAGGAAATCGGCGAACTTGGATTGTGCCAGAATCTGATAGGTTTTAGATTCCATGGTTCTTCCACCCACTCGGATTTGCATAATGGCAATTATGGCTAGAGTGGCAAAAAACATTTTTAGTGCGAATTTGATTTCATCCACTTTTCTGTACTCCCTTATCTAAGATTTCATTCACGGCACCAATGATCATCCAATTTTCAAAGGGCTTGGTGATGTAACTACAGAAACCAGCCTCTATAGCTTGAGCCATGACGTCTTCATTATTCATTGTTGATAGGCCAATGATTGAAACGTTTGTTAATTTTCTGAGAATTCGCCTCGCTGCCGTGATGCCATTGTCTTTTGGCATAACTATGTCCATGATGATGATGTCAGGCATGTGCTTCACAGCTAATTGAACAGCCTCCTCGCCATCTTCAGCTTCTGCCACCACTCTCCAACCCTGTTTTTGGGCTAGGGTCTTAAGAATTTCTCGAATGAAGCTCGCATCATCGACGATTAAAATACGTGGTGTCATAAATCTATTTTATTTTGGTTCGGAAGCTGCGACAGCTATTTTTTTGCAACTGGACTATTTTGTCGTCGAGATCTGGTACCCAAAAAACACTTTGATCATTCCCTGGCGAAACGAAAAATCTGCATCCGAATTCTCTTTTAACTGCAGTGATTCATATCCGATATTTAATATGACTGCGCGTTGAGCCTTTAACCGGAAAAAAGTGCTCCACTCCGCGGAAACGCTTGTACCAGTCAATTGTGCATTCGTACTTTTTACGAATGGTACGAATTGTAATTTTAGCTCCGGCACCCAATTGCCCCTTACAGCCAAAGGTAGGGTTAGGCTAGCTCCGAATTCGTTGAGCTGCTCCAGGCTCGCAGAGTCAGTAGAACCAGTCTTCCACCAGGCGTTCTGCCTGAGGAAGGGTTCTGCCTTCATTGTCCGTCCGAAGGCCTGAATCTCGCGTTCATAACCGATACTCATGTCTTCCCATCTCGTTTTGATTCGATGACCTTGGGGATGGATAACCCCCATCGTCAAATCGGGCGACGACAAATAATTCAGCTTTATATGACTTTGGTCACTGAGTGCGAAAGCGATTCCTACGCCAAGGGAATAAGAGCCTTGTGAGAAATTCATGATATCACTCGAACTCTTTGAGTTGAAATCCACATATCCCAAACGAGCTTGCATGACAACGGATGGTAGGCCCAAGCTGGCAGGGATTCGAGTCGGTTCCATCGAAGGTACAGCTTCGATATTAGGGTTCGCTAATTTAGCTGACTCTGCAATCTCAAGTGGTTTTTGGGTGTCGGCCTCTTTTGTCAGGTCTCTGCGACTCGGCTTAGGTCGAGAGGTTTTGATTTTAGAATCAAATAAAAATTGGTCTGACTCCCACTGACCACTAGCCAACGAGCTAATAAGTGTAAACAATAAAATAAGATACCAAGAGCGGTGTCGCATAGAATGTTATCGGCAAAAATTGGATTTTCTAAATCTGTGAGGGCTGCGAAAATGTCATTTTTTAAAAGGATTTTGACGATCAGTACTATTTTGTTTCTTCATTTTACAGCCTCTGCCGTAACCACATCCTACGTTAGTGCAGACGACGAAGACATCACACTTAAGTCGGTCATAGTCACGCCGGGAAAAGACAACGTTCAGTCCATATACTCCAAACCCCTTTCTGAGTACCTCATCACATTAATTGAGAAAGACCGTTTTCTCGAATACAGAGAAAGTCCCACGCCAACGTCAGCCTTTGATCTGGATGAGCTTCGATCCCAACCTCAACAGACATCCGGTTTTCTCTCGAAACTCAAAGCCGACGGCCTCATTCACTTACAGATTTCCAAAGGTCAAATGGGCTTGCGCTTCGAACTTAGTCTTTTCACCAAAAGTTCCGGTAAGATCTGGGGCTATGCTGATCAACTTGAGACTGAAAATTTTGATCTCGAGAAGGCCCGTGACGTGGTCCAAAAGCTCTACACTCAGATCCTCGGACAGATTCCCTATCAGGGCCTTCTGTTGAGTCGGCAGGGCACCAAAGTAACAGTCAATCGTGGCTCGCTCGCTCAAGTGCAGCCCGATCAAGAGATCAATGTGATCCAGGTTGTGGGTGTGCAACGTCACCCTCAATTTCAATTTGTCACGCAGGTGCATAAAGAAATCATTGGACGCATCCGTATCACTAAAGTGGATGAATCCCTCAGCTTCGGGCTCATTCTTTTTGAGAAAGAACCTCAAAGTCTGCAACCGGGCCTCAAGCTCTTGCTTCGCGAACCTGTTTATTACCCCAATTTGGCCACCAGTAAAAACGAAGCCGTCGTTGAGCACCTCCTTACTCGCACCGATAGTAGTGTCATCATGCAGGGCGATTCAAAGGAGTGGCTTCCGCAAGATCCACCCACTTTCGGCCGCGCCCACGTCTTGTTTGGGATGGGACAATTCGGTGCCTCCACAACTTTATCCACATCCGGAGGCCAACAAGGCAGTACTATTCTGGCCCTCAATGCCCAAGTGGATGCGGACCTCTGGATCACTCGAAGTTGGTTTTTGCGCGCAGGCCTCAATCAAGGCTCTGCCCAGGTCACAAATCCTCTCGCCAATTCAACTCCTTCGAAACTAAACTTTTCACTACAAATGTTGAAGGTCTCCGCCGGTTTTGACCTTGAAGTCTCCGAGAGTGTTTACGGCCCAAGACTTCAGGCCCTTATGGGCTATTCTCAATTTTCATCGCTGGCGACGGAGAGCACCCCAACCAGTTTTACTAGCACTGTTTTCAATGGCGTCGGCTTTGGGCTTTCTGGATACATGCCTTGGGAAGAATACGAATCAAAGTGGGGTTTTGGTGCGGAGATGTGGTACCACTTGTTACCTTCCGTCACTGAAACTCCCGTCACGTCAGGCTCCTCCCGCAACACGCACATCCTCGAACTCACCGCTTCTTCCTACTACCACTGGCGTCCGAATATTTATTGGATGGGAAAAGTGTCCGTTGATAGCTTCAAAACTAGTTTTTCAGGCAGTGGCACTCGAACCATCGAACAGGCTTCGTCTTCTGATTTCGCGTGGACGCGCATCAATGCCGGTATTGAATACCTTTTTTGATACAAGAACTCAGGTCCAACTTACCAATCCGGCATTTATTGAAAAGACTTATCGCCCTTTACAAGAAGCGATCACCTTTTCTAAATCGCTTAAGTCATCGCAATCATATTTCGATAGCCGACTGCAGACACTCTCAATACATCCTGTTTCATGGAATCCGGAGCAAGCTCTAGTAACTCTCTGAATGTCGCCAACATCGTCACAATCGTATTTAGACATTCGGCTACAAACGGCATCTACACATCGACCGTTATATTGCCCCTCACACACATTGGCGACTCTTTCAATATCACTAAAATCATCGCAATCGTATTTTGATAAGCGACTGCAGACAGAATCTATGCACCGACCATTATGCTGAGTTGAACAAATTTTTCCAACCCTAGTCAGGTCACTCATATCATCACAGTCATATTTTGAAAGCTTACTACAAACAGCATCCGTGCAAGAATCACCTGGCTGGTGTGGATTACATCGATCATCGCGATTCGCTACGGTCACACCAAACATGGGCATGATTTTTTTCATTGCCTGCCTGGCATAAAATTCGTTTGCAAGAGTTTCGATCGACTTAGTATTTACTTTTTGCGAACTCTCAATCCCCTGCGCCTGACTCAAAAGTCCGAATCCCACGATCGTCACTAAAAGATTCTTAATTATTCCACGACAACAACGTTCCAACATAGATCACCCCCGTAATTCAAATGTAGTTAATAGTGCCAGTTCGCACCACATTTCTGTGCATAGCAATCCAAATGCCAAAAAGGGCTACCCAAGTTCCCAATATCTTCATCTTGAAAATATTTGTCTGGCACCAATATACGAAACTGTTGAACCCTCCAGTGGAAAGCAGTTCCCTGCTATTCCCAGTAACAAAAAACCCGAGGTTTTTGGCCCCGGGTTTTTCTTTATTTAATATTTTTAACCGACAAAATGTCGATTGCGCGAAGCAATTGTTTTGCAGACCGAGGCGGCCAGGAAGGGGGCGAGGAGGCCTACTCTTTGTAGGCCGCACGAGCCACCAACGCAGCCAACGAAGGCCTGCGAAACAAGGGCAAGCGCAATTACATCATGCCCATGCCGCCCATATCAGGAGCGCCACCGCGACCAGCTGCTGCTGCGTCTTCTTTTTTCGGAGCATCAGCAATCATGGTTTCAGTAGTAAGCATCAAAGAAGCAACAGAAGCTGCGTTCTCAAGTGCACAACGAACAACCTTAACTGGATCAATAACGCCGTCTTTTACAAGGTCAGTGTATTGATCAGAGTAAGCATTGTAACCGTAGCCAGCTGATTTATTAGAAACAACTCGATCCAATACAATTGCGCCATCAAGACCAGCGTTAGCAGCGATTTGACGAATTGGCTCTTCACAAGCTCTCTTGATGATAACTGCGCCTGCAGCTTCATCTTCAGAAAACTTAGTTTTATCGATTTTCTGAGCCGCGCGAACGAGAGCCGTTCCACCGCCCGCAACGATACCTTCTTCAACAGCTGCACGAGTTGCATTCAATGCATCTTCAACGCGAGCTTTCTTTTCTTTCATTTCAACTTCAGAAGGCGCACCAACATGAACAACGGCTACACCGCCAGCCAATTTAGCCAAGCGCTCTTTAAGTTTTTCTTTATCATAATCAGAAGTGGTTTCTTCGATTTGACCTTTGATTTGAGCGATACGAGCTTGGATGTCAGCTTTTTTACCAGCACCATCGATGATGGTAGTGTTGTCTTTATCAGTAACGATGCGTTTAGCAACACCGAGGTCAGCAACTGTCGCTTGCTCAAGCTTACGGCCCAACTCTTCGCTGATAACTTTCGCGCCAGTCAATACCGCGATGTCCTCAAGCATTGCTTTTCTTCTGTCGCCAAAACCAGGAGCTTTAACCGCACACACGTGGAGGATACCACGAAGCTTGTTCACAACCAAAGTTGCCAACGCTTCACCTTCAACGTCTTCAGCAATGATCAACAACGGACGGTTTTGTTTTGCAGCTGCTTCAAGGATAGCAACCATGTCTTTCATTGAGCTGATTTTTTTGTCATAGACAAGAACGTAGGCGTTCTCAAGAACAGTTTCCATTCTTTCTTGGTTAGTTACAAAGTAAGGAGACAAGTAACCACGGTCGAATTGCATACCTTCAACAACTTCGAGTTCATCAGCCGCTGATTTGCTTTCTTCGATAGTGATAACACCTTCACGACCTACTTTTTCCATAGCATCAGCAAGCATTTCACCGATCTTTTTGTCGTTATTAGCAGAGATAGAGCCTACTTGAGCGATCTCGCCAGAACCTTTAACTGGTTTAGCCAAAGCTTTCAATTCAGCAACTACAATTGCAACCGCTTGGTCGATACCACGTTTTACAGACATTGGGTTGTGACCAGCAGAAACGATTTTCGCGCCTTCACGGAAAATAGCTTGCGCCAATACAGTTGCAGTGGTTGTTCCATCACCAGCATCATCATTCGTTTTGCTAGCCACTTCTTTAACCATTTGAGCGCCCATGTTTTCAAACTTGTTTTCAAGTTCAATTTCTTTCGCCACAGTCACACCATCTTTGGTGATCAATGGTGCGCCGAAAGACTTTTCGATAACTACGTTACGACCCTTTGGTCCAAGAGTTACCTTTACCGCATTTGCAAGAGTGTTAACTCCTTTAAGGATGTGTCCTCTTGCCTCTTCACTAAAACGAAGTTCTTTTGCCATTTTTAATCTCCTTTAAATTTTTAATATGTATCAACAAACGAAAGAGGCTGCCAATAGCAGCCCGGAATAATTAGTGGACGATACCAAGAACGTCTTCTTCACGCATCATGAGGTATTCTTCGCCGTTCAACTTAAGCTCAGTACCTGCATATTTGCTGAAAAGAATTCTGTCGCCAACTTTGATTTCTAGAGGAAGAACTTTTCCATCTTCAAGAACGCGGCCTTTACCAGCAGCTACAACTTCACCTTTTTGAGGCTTTTCTTTAGCTGTATCAGGGATATACAATCCACCCGCTGTTTTTTCATCTTCAGTCGTGCGCTTAACCAAAATACGGTCATGCAATGGACGAACACCAACATCTTTACCCATTAAGTACCTCCTTAAATTAGGTTTCTAATTGAATATCGTTTTATAAATAAATCAATGACATCGACTAGATTGGGTCGTCCCAGGGCAATGTCAAGGTAAGGCGAATAATTTTTTGATCAGAATTAAATGTGCCCATAAATTGGGCTTTCGGCTGCCATTTTCCCTTTGTTCGGATGATGATCCTGGCCTGCCACGTCAGTTTTGAGTTTTTTGATGATTTTGATAGACCATAGCAAGCTTTGTACCTATTCACAGCCCCAAAACGCAAAGGGGATTTTATGAAATTTATTTCTGTTTTAGTATTTCTATTCGCTTCGACTTCTTGGGGCGAGGAATTTGATACTTCTTTTGCCAGAGTTAACTCTGGTTATGTTCGTTGCTCAAGTGTAAATTACCAATATAAAACCTGTACCCTGAGAGGAAGAATTTCAAGAATTCGTTTAACCAACCAACACTCGCGCGTCCGATGCATTCGCGGAAGAACTTGGAACGCAAGTGGCCGGACCATTTGGGTAGACAATGGCTGTCGAGCAACCTTCTGGGTCGAGACTATCAATTAGATTCCGCTGAAAAAGTCTGACTGTTTGATCTTAGCGTTGCAATCTTAGATCTAAATAGATCTTGGTAGCCCAGCAAGTTTTTGACACTTTCATCTTTGTAGGGTTCCTTGCGGGCTTCCACCAGAAGAGTTTCCATTTGCACGATGGCTTTTTCGAAGACATCGATTAAAAATGAAGTGACTTCTGATGATTCCATTTTCTGGACTTTTTCGATATTTTGACGGCTGAGTGTGAGCCAGTTTTCCTCTCGCTCAGTCCTCCCAGTTCGAGCTTCCAGTTCCTCGACAGCCTCCTGAGCGATGTGCAGATAGCTATGCTTAATCTGCTCACGATCCAACTTCAAACGGTAAATTAGAGAAAAAAAGTCGGGCACTTCCGAGTGTGACCAACTCACGAAAAGTGTGAAATACTTAGTATCGTAGAGGCTCTCTAAAAGACTGGCCGATAAAGGCCTATTTAAATAGGTACCAAAACCGCATTGATCAGGTTCTTTTGCGTCGGGCTCAACCCAGGAAAACGGAGTGCAAGGCTCGAAGCCGTTATCAATACCCAAAAGCCATCTAAAATTCTCGATTGCATAATCCATGGCCACTATTGCCAGCCAATTTGGATGGTTTACGTAGGAATGATCTCTGATACCCAACGGTTTAAATTCATCTGTCGTTTGCTTTAGGAGTTTTATGTCGGAGGCTCTGGTTGCTCCAAGATAATTGTCGATTCGCAAATTAGAAGAAAGATCCAGTTCTTCAAGATAGCTATTATAGGATCGGAATAAATTTTGATTATGATGAGCAAAATTGGTTTTTATGTTATCTATAAAAATCAACCTTACTAGCTGTTCTGGTGTGGGTAGCTCGGGATAAATTTCATCCAAAACAACACTACAGTGTTTATTAATTTGAAGAAAGTTATAAAGGGTCCGCAAAGGTCCACGATGATCTTGAGGCGGATTCTCGCAACCGCTTTTACCCTCATTGTAACACACAAATTTTTCATATAACGAAGGATCAAAATCTTTGCAAATTTTGAGAAGTTCCTCAACTAAGGCGACTTTATCATAAGCATAATAATAATCTTGAAATAGGGCTGTAGAATCTAACTCTGCCACATGTGGAAGTGAACGAAATATTTGATGCCTTTCTTTTATTCCAACTGTGTCACGAAATCGAATCTCATTGACCAAAAATTCCCGCATAAGATTTCCACTGGCAGGCCTGATGCCCAAAGGCGCCTGGTTGCGATATCCAACAAAACTAATTTCTGACGAGGTCGCTTTTTGCCAGGCATCTGTCAGATTACTCAGAGTGCCGGTATAACATCCCCAAAGGAGAATCGAAGTTACATTTTTCGTTAGATTAGCCGACTCCAAAAGTGTTTGAGAAATATCTTTGAAATTCAATTCGCCAAAGTAACCAGAAAAAGTCGAACCATCGCTATGGCCCGAAAAAATAATAACTGATGGCTCCAAATTTTGCTTAGAGATTTCGACAAATACTTCAGCGAGACTTTCAATCGACTTCAACTGTGAAGTCAGTGTTTCAAGCCGACTATATGATTCATCATGCCTCTTACCCAAGTCTCGACAATCAGCAGCTGCATCCTTTTGGCATTCAAAGTAGGCTTTCTCCAGTTTCAACAAATTGCGATATTCCTTTTCGATATCGCGTTGTTGTACATCGGTTCGAGCCGGAAAAACGATAAAACTGTCTCCTCGGACTTTAGCTGCTTCTCTGGCTGCATTCACCTCTGCTGGTGCAAAATTGATATCCAAAAATACAATTGTTTTGCCTGTTGCCAATGGTGTTTTGACAGCCGGTTCGAAATACCTCTGTTTAAAGGTAGGAATTTTTCCCGCTTTTTGTTCTTTCAAAAAAAGTAAATCTCGCGAAAGTTCATCTAAACCCAAAAGGTCTGAAGCTCTTCCCATTTTTTCAAAAGCAAATATTTTCTCTGTTCTTGAAGGTGCCACGTAAAGTTCTGTCGTCTCAACTTCGATTGAAAGTTTTGGGATTCCAACGATTTTTTTGCCAGAGGCTAAAGCCCAATGTGGAATACCTAAAAACGCCAGAATTAATAAACGGTGCATATTTACCCTCCGGCTTTCGATTTTTCCGGGTAAGGCAACTCCTGTCAAGTAACACCTGCCTCTGGTTGGGTCGCGTTCTCGAATATGGACTCAGTGGTGAAATAACATTTTCACCGGCCTGCATTTTTCATCGTCTAGTGTTTGGCACAGACCTAAGTCGATTTCAACCCTGCTACAGAGGGGCTTCGACTCAACCTCAATAAAGATCTGGGTTCAAAACATTCCAACTATTTTGTCGTTCGAAAGCAATTTTACCCTTCAGTTAGGATTCCTACCTGACGATGTAAATCTGCAATATTGCCATCGAAGAGGTGACTTTTGGATTTTCAAATGTTCTTTAGGTTGGGTACCAGATTTTTGTTCTTTGGGCTTATTATGTCCTGCAATAACGGATTTCATTCCAACAATAATACTCCACGAACAGGCGTACAACAACTGATTGAAGTTCCTCCCTTTGATGGTTCGCCTTACTTGGTAAACACCAGTTGTGGAGACTTTTGTTACATCAAAAACCCAGCCGTCTATTTCAGGAATGTTCCCATTACGGCAAATGAGCCTCGCTCTACTAGTGTTGGTCCATTTACATACTCCATTTCACCCGATCTTCCAGTTGGTCTCAGTATTGATAAAAAGACGGGTTTTGTAACAGGCACTCCACTGAATCTTGCGGTCACATCTACATATACAGTCACCCAAAAAGGACCCGCCGGTGTGTTAGAATACGATTTAATAATCACAATTATAAATTCTCTCGACTTCAAATCAACACAATTCGGGTCCCGTAAGTCCAGCGATGATGCCGTGGACACGGCGATTCAAAACGACGGTAAGATCTTAGTCGTCGGTGAATCCTGTCGAGACAGCACGTTGTGCAACTCTAGTGACTTTATTTTGGTTCGTTACAATACAGATGGCTCTCTCGACAGCAGTTTCAATTCCTCCGGTGTCGTTTTGACCGATTTTACTAAGAATCGAGATAGACCTTCATCGATGGCGATTCAATCCGATGGCAAAATTGTCGTCGCTGGGCGCATACGTTTCGATGACGGAGATGCAAAAATTTTAGTGGCACGGTACACCAATGATGGGTCACTCGATAAAACCTTTAACAGTAAAGGCTTTGTGACGTTTGGTTTCTCACAGCGAACTGATTTTTCAATCTCGAAAGTACTCATTCAATCTGATCAAAAAATTCTGGTTGCTGGCAATGTATCACCTCTGGGCGGCACACAGAACTTTGATTTCATCTTAGTACAATTTACTTCGGAAGGCCAACTAGACGTTACCTTCAATCCAAACAGTTCGCAACCAGGTGTTGTCCGTACTAACTTAGGAACTAATTATGACTACTGTTACGACATGGCCTTACAAAATAGTGATGGAAAGATTCTGATGGCCGGAACTGTTGATCAGCAAGGAGGCGGAAGTAACTCAGTCTTGGTGCGATTTCTAAAGAACGGGCAGATTGATACTACCTTTAATTCAACTGGTGCACTTTCTGGTGCGGTTTTCCTGAATATTGACTCTTATGATACTCCCAAAAGTATCATTCCTCTAAATGACGGAAGTATCCTACTTGCCGGAAACAACACTGGTAGTTCAACATCGATCTTCTTTGCACGTTTTACAGTTGATGGGATTATTGATTCTACTTTTGGAACCAATGGCATTGTCAGACATTCAACGAGTCCCATTACGTCTCTCGAAAGAGTTTACGCCGCTGGGGACGAAGGAATGATTCTCATCGGCAGTGAATGGCAAGGCAGTAGTCTTGGGAGCAGAACAGTATTGGCCCGTTTCAACACAGCAAATGGGAACCTTGATACAAGTTTTCAAACGACAGGTTATTTTACAAGCAGCTTTGAGGCATTCAACTTGCCAAAGACCCTGAAGTTTCAATCAGATGGAAAGATGATAGTCGTAGGCACTTCAAATCCACAAAGCATGCTTTCGAGCAGCTTTTACTCTGATGTACCTCGGAATATTTTTGTAAGTCGGTATTCGTCGGCGGGATCCATCGACGACAGTTTCAGTTTGGATGGGTTTGATATTCATAACTCTGGGGGCATTGATAGTGCCGAATATGCCCATGGATTCTTGAAACAAAAAGATGGCAAGCTGTTGATCTTCGGTAGCACGAACCTCAATGTCAATGAGGATTTTGCCATCGCCCGATTCAATGTGAATGGAACTCCGGACAGTTCTTTTAGCAACGACGGGCGCACAGTCATTGGAATTGGAAATGAAACACTTGATTACGCAAAAAAGGCTGTTGAACAAACCGACGGGAGAATTTTAGTTGTTGGTAGTTCACTAGTGGGCCAATATAATTCTGATATTAGTTTGGTCAGGCTCAATATCGACGGCAGCCTTGATACAACTTTCAATTCGACGGGCAAAGTCACTCATTCTGCCAATTGCTATGATCCTCAAATTGTTTTGCTAGCCAACGAAAAAATCATTTTAGCATGTCCGATTGGTGCCCGTTTTCTATTACTTCGTTATAATTCGGATGGTAGTGTCGACACGACATTGAACGGATCTGGCGAGATTTATGTTTCCCCTGGGGCTGAATTTACCAGTCTTGGCATTAATCAAATGCTCAAGCAATCAGATGATAAGGTCATCATTGGGGGCTATGGCTACGTTAGTCCTGGATACACGAAACAACTTATGCTGCGAGTTGACTCCAATGGGATGCTTGACTCAACTCTAAACGGGACTGGCATCATCAGCTCTCAAAGAAGTCCAAATTCCTTTGATACTATTAGCGCCTTAGCCATACAGACTGATGGAAAGATCCTTGTGGCTGGAAACTCTAGCGTCGGTGTAAATAAATCCACTTTTCTTATGAGGTATAATTCAAATGGTTCTTTGGACACAGGCTTCAGTGCCAGTGGAACTAGGGACCTTGGCATTGGAATTGTCTCGCAGGATTTTGTCGTGAGTGACATATTTTTAATTTCAGGAAAAATTTTAGTTGGTGGAGTCAATTATTACGATTATTATGGAAACAAAATCAATGTTTTTGCGAGTTACAATTCGGATGGCAGCATAGACAAAACTTTTTTTACAAATGGGTTATTTTTTACCAATTTCAATAAATACTTTACGTCGAGTAATCCAATGCTGGTCAATCCCAATAACGAAAATTCATTCACACTCGTTGGAACCGGAGGATCAGAAGGAAGTTCCGATATGAGCATTCTCATCTTCAGATAGGTTAAAAGTACCGGATGTACAAGCCTCCGGACGCGAACAAAATTTTTTCATCTCGAAAATACGGTCTATATCAAATAAAATTGAACCTATTATAATGTGAAGATTTCGTACTGTTCGATATGGTAAGCGGGCTCAACCTTGAATGCGACCGACTTACTCATTTTCTTTTCAATGCTGTCAAGGGTAGCGGCCTCTACTTCATAAATCCAATCCACGACTTCTCGATGACAGTGCACCACAACGTTACCTCGTTGGTGACGATAGGTCATTAAATCGCGCTCCAACTCCCTAAAGATTTCGTTGGCCACAGTGGACTTCTTTTTCACATAGCCTTTACCATCACAGTATGAACAAGGATTACAGAGTGTTTTAATAAGGCTCGGACGAGTTCGCTTGCGGGTCATTTCCACCAAGCCCAAAGATGACATAGAAATCACATGGGTTCGGGCCCGATCTTTCTGTAACTCTTCATTTAAATGCGCCACAACTTTGTCTCGATGGGATTGTTTTTCCATATCGATGAAATCGATAATTATAATTCCACCACAATTCCGAATTCTCAACTGATGAGCAATTTCTTTTACGGCCTCTAAATTAGTTTTTAAGATGGTGTCTTCCAGATCTTTTTTACCAACAAAACGGCCAGTGTTAACATCCACCACAACTAAGGCTTCCGCTTCATCGATGACGATATAACCACCAGACTTCAGCCAGACCTTGCGATCAAGAGACCGCGAGATCTCAAGATCAATATCATACAAATCAAAGAGTGGCCGCTGATCTTGATAGAACACCACGTTTTGTTTGTATTTCGGCATTAGTTGGCTCACGAACTTTGTCACTTTTCGAAAAGCCTCATCGTTATCAACATACACACTCGAAACGCTTTCGTTCAGCATGTCGCGGAGAGCTTGTAATTCAACGTCCATTTCTGAATGCACCAAACCAGGTGTCTTCTTTTTCTCCGCCGCCTTCATGACATCTTTGTTGAGGCGGTCCAAATACTCGATATCCCCGCGAAGACTTTCTTCTGTTGCTCCCTCACCGGCGGTACGCACAATCACTCCACCAGAGGGATTGATTTTAGCCACGAGTTCTCGCAAGCGTTCACGCTCAGCCTCGTTTTCAATTCGCCGACTGACGCCTGTATGGCGAACCTCTGGCAAATAAACAACAAATCGACCGGCCAGAGAAATTTGGGTCGTGATACGCGCTCCCTTAGTTCCAATCGGATCCTTAGCCACTTGCACCAAAATCATCTGACCTTCGCGCAATAAATCTTGAATTGGCGGATATTTACTTGAATCGGGAGTGGCCTCATCATCACCATCATCGCCATCCATGTGCTTTTCTTCTTCTAAACTTCCACTATCAACCTGAATATCTCCAACGTAGAGAAAAGCCGCCTTTTCAAGACCAATGTCTACAAAGGCCGCCTGCATTCCAGGAAGAACTCGACTCACTTTCCCTCGAAAAATAGATCCGACCAATGTTGGGGAGGTTGAGCGCTCGATCTTTAAATCTGTTAAAACCCCTCCCTCCAAATAGGCAACGCGGGTTTCTTGAGGTTTAATATTAATCAATATTTCAGCAGACACGACACGCTCCCAGGAAAGAATATGGCCCTTGTACCATTCTACCCATATCACCCTTAAATCATTTAATCTAGACTCTCCTTTTTTCTGAATTTGGGTTGATAATAGGGTTATGGCAGTCATTGATGATTTATTAAGAATGATGATCGAACATAAGGCATCTGACCTCCATATCACAAGTGGAGCTCCCCCCTATTTGCGGGTCCACGGCGATATGAGGGCAGTCAATTACCGTGAACTTTCGAACCAAGACGTCCAAGGACTCTTATTTGAAATTCTCAGTGAGAAACAGCGTAAAGGTTTCGTAGAAAAATGGGAGTTGGATTTTGCTTATAGCGTTCCTAGCTTAGCTCGTTTCAGGGGAAACGTATTCATGCAACGTAAGGGCCTTGGCGCGGTTTTTCGTGTGATCCCCGAGAAAATCCTCAGCGCCCAGGATCTAAACCTTCCACCTGCAATTATTGATCTCGTAGAATGTGATCGCGGACTTGTCCTCGTTACTGGTCCCACAGGTTCTGGTAAATCAACCACCCTTTCGGCCCTCATTCACCACATTAATTCAACTCGGGAAGCCCACATTATTACGATTGAGGACCCGATCGAATTTGTGCACCCAAACATGAAATCCCTTGTAAACCAGCGGGAGTTGGGCAGCCATACCAAATCCTTTGCCAATGCGCTCAAGGCAGCTCTTAGGGAGGATCCCGATGTGGTTCTTGTGGGGGAATTACGAGATCTTGAAACAATTTCACTCGCTATCACAGCGGCTGAAACGGGACACCTTGTATTTGGCACGCTACACACAAACAGCGCATCAAAAACGATTGATCGTATCATCGACGTTTTTCCCGGTGATCAACAAGATCAGATTCGTGCGATGTTAGCAGAGAGTTTACGGGGAGTTGTTGCTCAGACGCTGTTTCCAAGAGCGGATAAGCCCGGCCGAATCGCCGCCTATGAAATCATGAGAACCACTCGTGCCATTGCGAATTTGATTCGCGAGAAAAAAACCTATCAGATCCCCACGCAGATTCAGATGGGAGCTAAATACGGAATGGTCTTATTTGAGAAATCTCTTAATGATCTCGTCAAGAAAGGCGTTATTAGTAAAAAAGAAATGGATCTCTTCTTTGGAGCCACCGAAGACAAAATGGCCGGCTAAATTATTAAGGGGCCATAAGCCACGGAGTAACCCCTAACGAAACCGTCGTAGCGACCGCGATGGTTTCCCAGAATTCTACTTAGAACGAACACTTCCACATTACTCCTAGGTTTTCAGGGAGCGCCAGAACCTGAAACAGTCCTCCCTCCTGAATTGTCGCCATCGACTCATAATCCAACGACTCTTTGGTGACATAGATTGAACCCAAAACGGCTCCAAGAGTTCCCCCTATGGCCACATTCGATAAATGATCTTGGGGGCGATCATAGAAACTCAGGGTGCTAATTCCCAACACTGCCCCTCCGAGACTACTTAAGAGTATCTTAGCGACCTGGGATCGCACCGTTGGACCTGGTGATCTTGATTCGTTGGCAGCTAATCCTCGATTTCCTGAAAGGGTTAAACTTAAAAATATCACTAACGTTAACCCAAGAGACGTATGGCTTTTATTAAACATATGGTCGTTCTCCATCTTCCTTGATTTCAAATATTGATGAATCAGCTTTCCCGCAAAAATCAGTCACCGAAAATCCGGTCACCTTCGAAAATAAGGGTCCCTTTTGAACAGCGGCCAAAAAGGCGTCTCCCTGAGTTAAGTCTAATTCTACTAAGACCTCAACTGAGCCATCATCGAGATTTCTAACCCACCCTTTGAGTTTGAGTTTGTCGGCTTCCTGAAAAACATACCGCCGAAACCCTACCCCTTGAACTCTGCCTGAGATTATGATGTGTTTGATGGATATACCCATACCTAATTCTTGGAGATCTCAGCTATGGAGACAACTAAAATCTTGAATTTAGCCCCTTATATTGACCACACGCTCTTAAAGCCTGATGCCACTAAAGATCAAATTATCAAACTCTGCGATGAAGCTCTTAAATATTCCTTCAAGGGTGTGTGCGTGAATTCGCGGTTTGTGGAACTCGCGCATTCCAAATTGAAAAAATCATCGGTGCTGGTCATCTCTGTTATTGGTTTTCCATTAGGTGCCTGCTTAAGTGAGGTTAAACGCCACGAAGCCATCCTCGCAACCAAAGCGGGTGCCAATGAGATTGACATGGTTATTAATATTGGAGCCATCAAGGAGCGCGATTGGAGCCTCGTGGAATCAGATATTCGGGCGGTCACTGAAGGAGTGCCTGTTCCAGTGAAAGTCATTTTAGAAACCGGACTTCTGACTCACGAAGAAATTGTTCAGGCGTGTAAAGTTTCTGAGCTTGGCGGCGCGCGATTTGTAAAGACCTGCACAGGTTTCGCCACTGGCAGCGCAACGGTCGAGCACATTGCGCTGATGCGATCATTGGTTTCCGAACGCGTTGAAGTAAAGGCAAGTGGCGGCATTAAAACTTACGAACAAGCCCGCGCACTCATTGCGGCTGGCGCCACTCGTTTGGGAACCAGTTCGGGCGTGCAACTGATGACCGGCCAAACTGTGTCGCCCCAGTCTTATTAGAGTGGAACCCATGCTCTGCCAAAAACTTTAGGAGTCCCAATGGCTTTACCTTTTCTACCTGTTGAAGTGATTAAAAAAACCCGTGACCAAATTCCTCTTACCGAAATTGAAATTCAATCGTTCATAAGGGGTTATACAAACGGGGAAATTCCAGACTATCAGATCAGTGCTTGGCTCATGGCCGTGATTTTTAGGGGACTGACTCCTCCTGAAACCTTGGCACTCACTAAAGCCATGCTTGGTTCTGGTGTCACCATGGACTTGAGCTCCATTGGAACTTCCAAAGTGGATAAGCATTCGACGGGCGGAATTGGGGATAAAACCAGTTTGATCTTGGGTCCGATCGTTGCTGCTTGTGGGATAGCCGTCCCAATGATGTCGGGACGTGGACTGGGCCATACGGGCGGAACGCTCGATAAACTCGAAAGCATTCCTGGCTTCAACACACAACTTGAAATGGCCGCTTTTCTTTCGTTGCTCCAAAAGCACCGCATTGGGTTTATTGGACAAACAAAAGATATTTGCCCCGCTGACAAAAAAATGTATGCCCTTCGCGACGTGACTGGAACCGTCGAGAGTCTAGAACTCATTTCGGCCTCTATCATGTCAAAAAAATTAGCTGAAGATTTGGATGGACTCGTGCTCGATGTCAAATTCGGAACGGGGGCATTTATGAAAACTTTCGAGGCGGCAAAGCAACTCGCGCTTTCTCTTTCTGGCATTGGCAAAGGGGCCGGGAAAAAAGTCACCGCTCTGCTAACCAACATGAGTCAACCTCTCGGTGCCTTTATTGGAAATAGCTTGGAAACTATTGAGTCGATCGAAATACTTTCCGGCAAAACACTTCTAAATAGCAATGGTTTAGATCTCTATGCTGACACCCGCGAACTCAGTTTAGTTTTGGCCGCCCACATGATTGTGCTGGGAGGAAAAGCCCCGGATTTGACTTCAGCACGCAAATTGGCCGAGTCCACCTTAAGCTCGGGCCAGGCCCTAAAAGTATTTGAAGATGTTTGCTGCGATCAAGGTGGTCAATTAAATCTGTTGCCCCAGGCCCAATTTTCCAAAGATCTCCTCGCTCCCAAATCCGGTTTTGTTTCTCATTTTGAAGGCGAAAGAATTGGCATGCTAGCGATCAAATTGGGGGCGGGACGAGCGAAAATTACCGACCCCATTGACCCAACCGCTGGCTTTAAGATTCACCGAAAAATCGGCGAAAAAATTGCGAAAGGTGAAGCCCTATGGACTATTTATGCAACTTCGGAAGCCCAAATCAACGCCATCACCAACGAAATCCTTGAAACCGTAACCATTTCTGATATGGAACCAAACCCATTCGAACTCATCAAAGAAGTACTGCTCTAAAATGTACCGCAGCACACTGTTATCAACCTTGGAGAGACGGCAATGATTATTGAAAAATTGAATGAAACGATTTCTTACCTGAAAAACCAGACAACCATTCAGCCAACAGTAGGTATTATTCTTGGTTCTGGTTTAGGCTCCTTTGCATCACAAATAGCCGTTGATAAAAGCATTCCCTATAAAGAAATTCCACACTTCTTAACTCCCAGCATTGAAGGCCATAGTGGCAAAATGATTTTTGGCACCGTTGGAAAAACGCCGGTTGTTTGCCTTCAGGGACGTGTTCATTTTTATGAAGGTCATTCGATGACTGATGTGGTTTATCCAATGAGAACTTTGGCAAAGTTAGGGATTCATACGTTGTTTGTCACTAATGCGGCTGGCGGTCTTGACCCTGCCATGGAGCCAGGTGATTTTATGATTATTGATGATCACATCAATCTGATGGGAACTAATCCATTGATTGGATCGAATGAAAAGCAACTTGGCCCACGTTTTCCTGATATGACCGAAGCCTATTCGGCATCGCTTCGGGAACGCCTCGCCCAAACTCTTAGTCAACACAAGGTCCGCTTTCACCGCGGCATCTATTGTGCGCTGAGTGGTCCCACTTATGAAACACCCGCCGAGGTCCGTCACTTGCGAATGATCGGTGGATCTGCTGTTGGTATGAGTACCGTTCCTGAGGTCATCATCGCCAACCACA
>JBILOD010000286.1:0-5567 GCA_044374645.1 Pseudobdellovibrionaceae bacterium
GACTTGCACCATTGAGATACCGTCGTTTGCGTTTCGCGATGCTTGTTGTAAGCTGCGACCCATGGCCTTTAGGTTCTCACTGATACTCAGGCCAGCGGCATCATCTGCGGCTTTGGTGATTCGACTTCCTGACGAAAGTTGTGCGAAGCTTTTCTGGATCTCGCGTTGCGCTCCAGCCATACTACGCTGTGCATTCACCGATGCTACGTTAGTTGTAATTCTCATTCCCATAAGGACCCCCAGTTATGTTGTGAGAATTCCGTTTCCAGTCAAAGGTTGAGGTTCCTACGCCTCTTCTTATCGACCGCCCTTCCTTCGGGCTTGGTTGTTGTTACTCACAACAAACCTATCGGCGAGGTCTTGTAACCCTTTAGTCGAGAACACAAGATCTAGACCTAAGACGGATATGAACTAGACTTTGTGCGAGCTTTTCACGACTGAAATCGAGTCCTATCCTGGACCTTCGATGGGGAAAACTGGACCAAATTCCAGGCCCAAAGGTCTTATCGCCATTGGCCCTATCTAGTCTATGAACAACCTTAGTCCGGCCCCTATGCGCGATTAGGGTGGAGTTCTTTCAATTGTAAGATATGGGTCTTTGAGTGGATTGAATTGTTTGCATGGCTATGATACTTGCTTTGGCACTTTTGATGAAAGGCCCTTCGAATGACAACGCAAGCTTTGAACGCTAGCCCTGAACTATTGATGCCCGCTGGTTCTCTCGATAAACTCCGCTTTGCTTATGCTTATGGTGCTGATGCCGCCTATGTCGGAGTACCTCTCTTTTCCTTGCGTGCCCGTGAGAACGAATTCAATTTAGAGGCGCTCAAACAATCCATCGACCTGGCTCGGTCACTTAATAAAAAGTTGTATGTGACTGCTAATATTTTTGCGCGTAACCGCAAAATCAAAGAGTTCGACCGTCAAATTAGTGATTGGGCAGCGCTTAAGCCAGATGCCTTGATCATGAGTGATCCTGGCTTGATTGCTATGGTAAAAGAAAAGCACCCGGAGATTCCTGTTCACCTTTCAGTGCAAGCCAACGTAATGAATTGGCAAGGGGTCAAGTTTTGGCATGAACAAATTGGTGTGGAGCGGGTGATTCTGAGCCGCGAACTTCAAGTCAACGAAATCAAGGAAATTCGAGATCGCGTACCCACTGTTGAACTTGAGGCCTTTGTCCATGGAGCAATTTGCATCGCCTATTCAGGCCGTTGTTTGATGTCGAGTTACTTCAGTTATCGCGATGCCAATCAGGGAGTTTGTGATAATTCCTGTCGAGAAAAATTCCACTTGTTTGAAACACAGAAGGACACATCCGAATATTATTTGGAAGACCTCCGCAATAAGGGTGAACTTTACCAAATTGATGAGGATGAACACGGCACCTACATTATGAATGCTAAAGACCTTCGTTTGATCGATCATCTCAAAGAAATCGTCGATGCGGGGGTTTGTTCACTTAAGGTGGAGGGTCGCACAAAATCAGAATACTATGTGGCTATGGTCACACGTGCCTACCGTCGTGCCATCGATGATTTGATGGCTGGAAAGGCTTTTGACCCTGAGTTATTCAAAGAATTGGATAAGGTGGCCAATCGGGGCTATCACACCGGATTCATGGTTCAGGCGCCACAGGTGGAAGGGCAGAATTACGATACGAGTGTGCCTCGCTATTACTCCCAAAAATTTGGGGGTATTGTTTCTTCTGATGCAGCACCTTCAGGTTACCTCGCTATCGAAGTTCGTAATAAAATTAACCTGGGTGATACTGGTGAGTTGATCACACCTGATAACCAGACCCTTGATTTTAGGGTTGAAAAAATCTTGAACGCAAAGGGAGAGTCGGTAGCTGCAGCCCACGGTGGCAGCGGCGTTTTCTTTATTGAAAGTCCAACAGATGTGCCCGCGATGAGTATTCTCAGTCTCTCTGTTTCCAACCTCTAGAATGCGATTCCTGCAATTTAGCTAAATCAATAGAGTCCATTTGGCGTCGAAATAGGATCGATTCTCAGCCCAGCCGTCAAAAAGTTCTCCAGTTGAAACTGCAGTGGCAAACTCTCCACGGCTTTTGTATCTGCTTATAACAATTGCAATTTTCAAGCACTAAGGAATCTGGCATCAGATTGGCAATAATTGATGTTTAGGAGAAAATCCAATTGAACAAAAGAAATCTTCTCCAGAAAAATTAAAGAAAAGGATTAAATATGAAATTGAATGGAATAAATCTTTTTATGAGTGTTCTGATTGTAACGTCACTTAATACGACGATGGCTGGCGCGACAGAATCAAAACTCAATTGTAACACTAGCCTCATTGTTGATGATTACACCAATCTTGAACTCAATTTGGATCAAGAAGGGAACCCCAAAAGTGTAACTTTGTACAATAGCAATGGCCAGCAGTCAGAAAACCCTTGCACATTACTCCAAATTGGCTCACCTCATGCCAGAAATGCCAATGTTGATCGTGTGCATTCCTGTGGAGTTCTCACGCGATCTGGATCAACATACGACATTCAAGCCTTTACTGAAAGTATCAATAATGATTGGGCAATTAGCATTATGATCCCATACGGTGAATCTAATCGTGACATCAGGCTGATATGCAACCAATAATGAGCTAGCACTTCTAATTAGTGCAGTAAGTGGGGAAGCACTCGCTTCCCCTTCCAATGCCAAGCGATGTACGTGCCAATAATGCCAACATAAGCTCCGGCCAATACATCCCCTAAATAATGCTTTTCTAAAATCACCCGCGAAAGACCCACCAGAGACGCGAATAAGAAAAAATACTTAGTCCTCTTTGGGTATAGGATCGAAAGAAACGAGGCTAAGGTGAATCCCACTTGAGTGTGTCCCGACGGATAGGACTGAAAATTCCAATCTAAGGTGAATGGTTGAAAATTTAGTGGCAAAAAATCAGGACTGTTATAGGGTCGACAGCGTCCAAACATGGATTTTAACGAAAGAACTAATATCCCAGATACGAAAAAGCTCCAAAACATCAATACAAATTGCCCTCTTGCTTGAGCTAACCGGCGCGCCCAGCTGAGGTGAGTGAGGCGTTCAGCAAACAAGCGTGCGAATAAGTACCCCAGCACTGAAAATAAAAAATAAGTATCGCCCAGACCAAACCAAGTAAAAAAATTTGCTATCGGGTCGAGATCCCCCCGGAAGGATTCATGAATCCAACGGGTGAGCGGTTGGTCCACATAAAAAATGGAAACAATTGAACAAACAATTAAAAGTACTCCGAGCCTCACCATGGGGCGAGTAGACCAACGCAACAAGAACGACTTTTTATTTTGTATGTGACTCATGTATTCCCCTATTGCCTAATACGTCATCTTGTCGACTTTAAGCGCCCATTCACGGAAAACTGCAAGCGCTTCCTTATGATTCACTTGAATCATCGGAATCTTTCTCTGTTTAATTGGGAGATTCAATTCTTGATAAAGAAAGTCATCATCAAATTCAATCTGAGCAGCATCACCTCTGGTATTTGCGTAATATATTTTCTCTATGCGCGCCCAGTAAATCGCAGCGAGACACATGGGGCAAGGCTCACAGCTGGTATAAATCTCACACCCACTTAAATTAAACCTATTTAGAACCTTACAGGCATCGCGAATAGCGGTTACTTCTGCATGAGCTGTCGGGTCCATATATGTCGTTACCCGGTTCCACCCCTCAGCAATAATTTTGTCGTCCTTGACGATTACTGCGCCAAAGGGACCGCCATTTCCAGCTTTCATATGTTGTCGGGACAGTTCTATGGCCCTCAGCATATAATTATTAGACATACATCACCCGAATTCTACCAGATGAATTCTAATCCTTTCAGAACCTCTTTTCACTAGTTTACTTGAAAAAAGTGGTTTTGGGCCACTACAGCACGATCAGTTGCGCTTGAACAAAAATTCGATAAAGTAGAAATATGCAAAAAGTTTTGGGTTTAATTATTTTGATGGTTTTTGGTCCGCTCGCCTCTCTCGAAGCAAGTACCTATCGTAAAATAGTAACAATGAATATCCATTGTTATCAGGACAACTGGGACTTCCGCGTACAACAAATCCTTAATTACTTCATTAGCACCAATCAAGATGTGATTGCTCTACAGGAAGTATGCACCGACCCATCCCAAAATCACAGTCAGATTGACTATATTTTTAGATATCTTTCAAACCATGGGTATCCGATCCGATCCTTCGAGGCCCAATACACCCATCCGGCATGGAACCAATATGATGAGTATTTGTTGGTTATTTCCAAACACCCTAACCAGAGCGTCGATAAGGGCTTTTTGCCCCAGTCGCCTCTGCAACGAGGTTATATTGGGCTATTCATTGAGGGTCGTTGGTATATTAATATCCATTTAGAATATCGCCACGATCAAGCCAACTTTCGACGACAACAACTCGATTTTTTGAAAACCCACTTCCACGATTCGCCTCATATCATTATGGGTGATTTCAATTCACACCCTGAAGCGCCTGAGCAAACGGGCATTCGGGATAGCGGTTATTGGGCAGCTTTTCCCGGGCCGAGCCATATAGGCCATGATGGCAACAATAGCGATCGCATTGATGGTTTTTGGATCTCTCCAGCCCTACAACCTCAACTCGAACACCACATTTCTCGTATTGTCCTCGACCAAAAGGTGAATGGCCAGTATCTGAGCGATCACTTTGCCGTCCTTTTAGAGGCCTTCTTTCGCTAGCCTAGCTTATCAAAAAACAAAGAGGAGGTTTCCCTCCTCTTCGTCGTTCAATCTGTTCTGTCACTAATCTAGTGTTACGCTGCTGAAGCCGCGGTTGGAGATTTTGGCCGTTTGCCTCCACCCTTTGGCACCGGCGCCTTTTTGCCCTTAGCACTCTTGTCGAATGCCACACTAAAGACTTCATCGACATTTTCGGCAAATACAAAGTTCATTTTATCTTTAAATTCTTTAGGTATATCGACAATGTCTTTCTTGTTAGCCCAAGGAATCACAATGTTCTTCACTCCTGCAGAAAGAGCAGCTAAACACTTCTCTCGAATTCCACCGACAGGCAATACTCGGCCTTGGAGGGTCACTTCACCTGTCATTGCAATGTCATGGCGCACAGGAATGTCTGACGCCAAGCTCACAAGAGCCGTCGTCAGTGTCACACCCGCAGATGGCCCATCTTTAGGGATTGCGCCTGCCGGTAGATGAACATGAACTTCCCATTTTTCAAAAAAATCTTCGGAAATACCTAATTCTTTGTAATGTGCCTTTGCGTAACTCCAGGCCGCTTGCGCTGACTCCTTCATCACGTCACCAAGTTGTCCAGTGAGTCTGAGTCCACCATTACCCTTCATTTTTAGGGCCTCCACATAGAGCACTTCACCACCCGCTTGGGTCCAAGCAAGACCAGTTACAATACCAACCTGGGGATCTTTGAGGCTTTCATCCCGCAAATAGCGAGGAGGGCCTAACAACTCCACCACGGACTCTGGTGTGATCTCAACATGTTTCGCCTCGTTCATTACAACCATTTTCGCCACTTTACGGCAGATTGAGCCCACTTCTCTCTCGAGATT
>JBILOD010000081.1:0-10678 GCA_044374645.1 Pseudobdellovibrionaceae bacterium
CAAATACGATCTAAAAACCAGCGATCATGGGAGATCACAATCACAGAACCACCAAACTCTAGCAAGGCATCCTCGAGTGCCCGCATCGTGTTGACATCAAGATCATTCGTCGGCTCATCCAGCAAGAGCAGGTTTGCACCCGTCTTTAACATCTTTGCCAAATTGACGCGATTTCTTTCGCCTCCCGATAAATTACCAACTTTTTTCTCTTGGTCTGCACCTGAAAAGTTAAACCATGAGACATATTGGCGCGAAGGCACTTCGCGTGCTCCTAAACGGACAGGTTCTTGACCTTCACTGATCACCTCGTGAACCGTTTTATCGCCTTGAAGAGAATCGCGCCCTTGATCCACATAAGCCAATTTCACAGTTTCGCCCACGGTCAATTCACCTGAGTCTGGTTTCTCAAGACCTGTGATCATGCGGAACAAAGTGGTTTTACCAGCGCCATTCGGCCCGATGATCCCCACGATGGCACCCTTTGGAATGGTGAAATTCACATTATCAAGCAATAGCTTGTCGCCATAGGCTTTGGTCACATTTTTTGCTTCGACAACAATATCACCCAAACGTGGCCCCGGCGGAATATAGATGGAAAGATCTTGTAGACGTTCTTTTGTCGGCTCTTTCAAGAGGTTTTCGTAGGCTGACAAACGAGCTTTTGGCTTGCTCTGTCGCGCTTTAGCTCCCATTCGAACCCACTCAAGCTCCTTCTCAAGAGCTTTATTTTTACGGGCATTCTCTTTTTCTTCTTGAGCTGTTCGAGCTTCTTTCTGCTCTAGCCAAGACGAGTAGTTGCCTTTCCACGGAATACCTTCCCCACGATCCAATTCCAAAATCCATCCCGCCACATTATCTAAAAAGTAACGATCGTGAGTCACCGCAATCACCGTTCCAGGAAATCGAGCCAAAAATTGCTCCAGCCACGCCACACTCTCTGCATCCAAATGGTTTGTCGGCTCATCAAGTAGCAAGATATCTGGATTGGATAATAACAATCGGCACAGAGCCACTCGGCGTTTTTCACCACCCGAAAGGTTAGTGACGGGTAAATCACCCTCGGGACAACGAAGGGCTTCCATGGCCACATTGATCTTTTGGTCGACTTCCCAACCATCAAGCGCCTCGATTTTTTCCTGAACCACACCCTGACGATCAATCAGTTTTTCCATCTCTTCCGGAGTGATCTCCTCGCACAAACGCTGATTGATCTTGTTAAACTCTTCTACCAACAGAGGCAACTCACCCATGCCGGCAAAAATATTCTCCTTCACAGTGAGTTTTGGGTCCAACTGCGGTTCCTGCTGCAAATACCCTACTCTAAACTCACGCGCCGGGAAGGCTTCGCCCAAAAACTCCTGATCCACTCCTGCCATGATTTTTAATAAAGTCGACTTTCCTGCCCCATTGAGGCCCAAGACCCCAATTTTTGCACCGTAAAAATAAGATAAATAAATATTGCGGAGTACATATTTATTGGGGGGATAAACTTTTGAAACCCCCTTCATTGTATATATAATATCTTGGGACACGAATGGCCTCCTCGCCGTGAGCGAAATTAATGAGTGAACCCTTTAATCGATTCTTCTCTCTGTTCTTTATGCAATTTTTCGATGATTCTGCTGAGAGAGCACGAAATTGTCAATTTCCCATGAGAAAATCACCAGAATTCCTAGGAAAAACTAAACTTTCACTTGAGTTTTCCGCGGAGACCGATCTTTAATGAAAAGGGGTATGAAGAATGACCCACACTCATCAAGGAACATGATCATGGCTGATAAAGAACAAAAAAAAGCATGGAAGTCTTCTCAAACGCATCTTTCTCAGGCACTTGAAGAATGGACGACCATCTCTAAAACTGTTAAAGAGGAAGGCAAAATCGCCCCAGATCAAAGGATGTTGAAAGACATCGAAGGGTTGTTGCTAGAGCTAAAATCTAAATTAGAAGAGTTTTCCTCTCCGTCAGAACCGGCCACCATCAACGAAATGGGCCAAGAGCCGGTCGAGCAACTTGTCGAACAACCATAAGTTGCTTCTTAAGGTGGTCTTACGACCCCCGACCTATTTAGATTCTGCTGAAAAAGAACCAAATTCAAGGCGGTGAGCTTCAAATCGAACGAGGCGTAGGTAGGGCGGGGTTTGCCCTCTGTGAAGGGGTGCCCACGTTGAGTGAGAGATGAAGCGATGCCGACGCAGAAGTTGGACTTTTTCAGCGGAATCTATTTGGAATATTTTTACACAGAGGCATTGGCCCACTCGGTGGGCGTTAAGAGCTTGAGGGTCAAAGCATGAAGCCCGCGTTCAAACTCCTCTTTTAAAAGCTCATTAATCTTTTGATGGCGCTGAAGGCGCGATAATCCCTCAAAATCTGTGGATACCAAAAAAAGTCGCCAATGAGTTTCTCCGTCTCCAGAGTAGTGCCCCGCATGCTGGGCACTTTCATTGATGATTTCGAGATGGTTTACGTTTAATTGATCCCGTAGGGCCCCGTCGATCCGCTCTTTCCGAGAGGGAGCAACCCCTGCCGGCATAGAATCCTTCATATTTACTTGAAAAGCTTTTGGGCTTTTTGCCATTGCTGACGAACGACAGGCAAGACTCCTGCGGATTCAAGCTTCTTTTCCAGGTCTTTTTCAGTTTGTTTGGCCTTACGCAAACCAAGACCCAAGTAAAATTGCACAAGAGGCTGATTGATCGGAAGTTCCGAAAAATCCCCATCCTGTTTCCAATCTTCAACAACCTTTTCCGCAATTTCAAAAGGCTTAGGGAACGAACTTTTCACGATCGCAGTTCCCATTTGAACCGCCCCTTTTACATTTTCAAACTGCTCTTGAATGTCGACGTTAGTACGTTTTGCTTTTGGAGCTGGCTCACCCTCGATAACAACTTCTTCAGAAGCGGCTGCGGTGACTTCAACCTCCTCCGCCACGGATTCCTCTTGGACATCGGCGGCTGCCGCGGCTCTTTGGGGTTCAAGATCAGATTCACTCAACAACGATGGCTGATAAGGCTCAACGGTCTCTTCAGTGTGAGGGCGACGACCTTTCGCTGTTTTCGCCACAGGAATTTCATGAACGGCTTCTTTTTTGCTGTGTTGTTTTTTAGATTTACCTTTAGCGCTAGTGGTATTTTGGCTGGCCATAATTTTCCTCTCTCGAGTTTTATAAATATTAACGGCCCTTCTATACCTAAATCACTCTACACTTTCAACACATTATAACAGTTCTCGATGGAAGATGTTACCAAAGGGTGAGAATGTCACGGGTGACCCGATCATAGTCTTCTTTAGCGTTCCCCTTGGTATCGTAAATGGTCTTACCCGTACCTATAATATTTTTGATATCGGCCGTCTGGCGCACGTAATGCCCAAGCATCTTGTTTCCAAAAAGCTCAAGGCATTGCTGAAAATAAGCGGCACTCGCGGCTTCACGGCCATCATATTTGGTAAATAGAATCTTAACATCAAACTTTGTGCCGAAATCTTCACGAATCTGTTCCAAGTCAGCCAAATGCTTTTGCACCCCAAAAAGGGTGAATTTATCGGGATTGATCGGCAAGACGACGGTATCGGACGCACACGTGACAGCCGTATTGAGCGCATTCAAACTGGGGGACGTATCAATCAATACCAAGTCGTAACTTCCTAACAACTCTTCAATAGGCCCACGTACCACTCGACCTAGATTTCGCACCCCTTGCAACAAGACACGTTCAATCACTGAATTATTGAGATTCGATGGCAAAAGCCCAACATTGGGACTCAAGGGTCGAATCGCCTGGGCCAGGGTCACTTTCTTTTCGAGGACATTTAAAAACACCGGTGCATCCAAATCGTCGACCCCAAGGGCGAAACTGAGATTGGCCTGTTGATCCAAATCCAAAAACAACACCCGAAAACCATACATTGCGGCCCGCAAACCGACATTTAAACAAGAGGTGGTTTTGGCGACCCCGCCTTTCAACATCTGAAACGAAATCACTTGGGGCTGGTAGCGGTAACCTTTTTGCTGAATATATCGCCGCACATTTTCAGGAGTCACATAGGCTCGGCCCTGACTGAGAAACACCTCGAGCCCTAAGGATTCTAGCTCGGCTTTGGCCTTTTCCACTTTGAGGTGAAACATTTCCGCTAAATCGTCGAGTCGTAAACAAAATTCATTTTGAGTCACCTGGGCCACTGATCACCTCCACGGATTCTCAAAGTTTGAGGCCTAGAGAACGAAAGGTCGAGATCTAGGGCAGCGCATCCAGAATCATAATGTCATCACACTGAGGAATTATAATCTCTTTTAACATATGAAAAATGCCAACGGCCACCTTAGCACCCACAGGTCTTCCTGTTTAAGAAATGGATTCAAATGTTCAGATTCAGCCGAAACAGAGCTCAATTCAAGGCGGCAAGCTTCAAATCAAACACGTCGTAATTCCTCAATATTGAGAAAGATAAATAGATGAAACCATGCCAATGGAGAACTTGGAATGGTTCAAAAAAAATCTATTTAGTTTGAAAAGGCAAAACAACCGTTTGTGAAACTGATGGCAGATAACCGTCATAAGTACCACATCCGCTGTTAGCTCCTTTACACCAAAAATTCATAACCGTTAACGGATACCTCTCAATATTCGTTTGGGTGGGCAAATCATCAGTTGTTAACTCAATCAAAACTTCGTTAGTTAAGGGGTTGATATTAACACCCTTCGATCCTGAATAAAACATTCTTACATTATTACCCATAAATTGATTTGAATCCCGCAAGATCACTGAGCTTGCGCTAACAGCATCAAGCTCAAGTTCACCCTTTATAACAATACGAGATCCTTCAGTCACAGGAGTGGTCAACTGATAAAGTTGATAGTCATAAGCTAAAAATGGAATATTATGAGCTTTCCACCCATCCATTGAGTGCTCAAAATCGGGGCACAACTGACAGGTACGTTCTTCATCTTTGTTGTCAACCTTAGCACTGAAAAATCGAACTGGGTTGTACGAAAATATTAATTCTGTCGCACAAAGAGACGTCGATCTGTAATTGAGTTGTACACCGTAAAAGGATTCTAATGAGATAATGCGATCTGCAACGACCTCATCCCCTTTAGAAATTTTCAGCAGATATCTCAAATTATTCTGCAGATAAGGGGCACTCCTGAGCTCATTCAATGAAGGGTACTTTAAACTAATCAATTTCTTTTGTTCACCAGCTTGAAACTCCAATATTCCCAAATTGTCAGATACAAACTTTTGCCCAGAATAGATTGGCGATAGCGGTTTTATTTCGTAAGTTAAGCGCTCAACATCATCTAGCTTTTGATACCTTATAATCTCAAATTCAAAATTTCCTTGAGCCTGGGCATCTGCATTTAGGCAAGGTTGCTGTGTATAAAAATAATTCGATAAAAAACGTATCTTCATTGGGCGGGTTAACTTACTGTAAGATTGCGATGACAACATTGGGTTGTTTATTGAACCCGTTTCAGATGGCGTGTTGATACTCGATGTGTTCTTAAAAATTATTGGTATATTTACAACAACCTGCCGTTCATGAAAATAGCTTATTTCTAAAAAAATAGTTGAATTTCCCAAATTCACGTATTGCTCTGGAATCCCAATCAATGTTATTTCACTAGTTTTCATGAATGAACTCAAAACTACACTTCCCGAAAATTTACCAAGAGACGTTTCATCTGTAGAAGAATCCCCATTTTGCTCAAGGAGTCGATAATTAACCTCCACTGAAATGTACGCAGAAGCCTCACTTAGGCTCACCGAAATTGAATTTTGGTTTTCATAAACTTTAATTGTATCTTTATCAAAACGAATTATATTGTTCTGCGATAAAGAGTTGGTATCTGTTTTTTTCGGAATTTCTGTGTTTCGCTGCTGACCGCAATTCTGAAATGTACCAAAGACAACAATGAGCACACCAACTCCAGAAATCTTTTTCAGATTGTTTTTGAGTCTCAATTTGTATTTTATTTTATCAAACAAATCATAAAGTTGTTCAAAATTCACAAATAAACTCCTGTTATTTAGAACGAGTCAAATCGCCATTACCAGAATAACATATGACTATTACCGCCAGCAAGGAACACGAGTGATATGCAATTTCACCTATTCAGTTGGAACGAATTCGTTCCAATTTAAAACATTTCCGAATCACACACCATGATGATTCCTCGACCAGAAACGATCATTCCATCAATTGAGTCACGAAACGCTCCACCTTGAACCAAAAAAAGATTTTTTAGGCGGATTCCAACAGCAAATTGAAAAACTCTGGTACGATGAGGAGAAAATCGATTCCCGGGGGTGATTTTGTGGTGACTTCAAAAAGGTTTCGACGTTTCCTGATCGGGCTAGGGGCTGCAAGCCTCACATTAATGTTTCAAAATTGCTCCGAACAAAAAGCCGAAGTCTCATTGGAAGGACTCAGCACTTCAAGTACGGGGATTGATTCAGATTACCTACCACCGACAGACGAACCTCCCATGGAGCCCCCTATAACTATGCCACCTGTAACTATGCCACCTGACCCTATTGGCAACGGAGTCGTAGGAACTCCTCCCCCCCCCTCGACAACACCACCCCCACCAATAACAGTGGAACAAGTTATGACCACCTGCGAATCCGCCAAGGAGACGAACACCCTTCAAACTAAATTGGTCACTATAGATTTTGAAAGTCCGGACGCAATCCCTGGAACAACCTCGGCATGCCCCTGGACCGCCACCAATCAATTAGTCCAAGAGAAACATACCGCCTACGTCGAACAACACAGCATCTTTGATATGCCCTCAAACGCTAAAATCTGTGACATCAGGTTCGAAGCCAATGAACAACCTATGAAATATGACGATCACTTTGTTTTCTCCTTTGATGATCGCGTGCTTGCTTCGAATTCGAAGGGCCTCGTGAATTATCTTGCCGACGCTCCTGAACTCAAAATGGGAGATACTAACCTTGCCAATAAGATGTTTGATTGGACTAAAATCTACAATCAGCCTTGGACTGACAAAGGAGTCAAACAAACAAACTTTTATTGTTTAGGACAAAACGAAGGCAGTGTGTGTTCATGGCCTGCCACCGATACCACCGGCATTATCAACATTGATTTTGCGCCCTCATTGCTCCTGCAAATTGCCCATCAATACCCAGCGGAAAACAACACTCATCGCTTCAGCTTTGTGACGACTGGAGACAATGATCCCTCCAAGGATTGCCGCCACACCCCGCTCACCTTTCAAGCAAAGGTGTACTATATCAGTCAGTAATGAAGACCCGGCCCTTCATTCGCTCAAAAAAGAGCACATTGAAAGAAATTACTTTCTGACGATGAAATCGTAAGAGTTTCCTATGCGCTTTTCATAGATAATATTAAATCCTGAATTGATTAAATACGATTTTATCTCATCTTGTAGATAAGGTCGGTGAAGTATTCCTTTCTTTATTCCCCAGGCGTTAATTTTATTGGCAATCGAATTTAACACACCACCACCAATGGGATACAAGAGGCAGTTTCCGGCGAAGGTGCCCTCCGATTTGAGAACGCGGTAAATTTCCTTTATCGATTTTTCAATCTCAGGAAAGCTATGAATCGAATTCGCCACGTTGACACTATCGAAACTATTGGCCTCCCATGGCATCCTCGCCGCATCAGCTCGATGCAATGAAATATTATTGATTTTGGCAAAGCGAATTCGAGCGCCATTGAGCATTTTTTCCGCATAGTCAAAGGCCGTCACGTTAACATCAGGAAGACCTTTCCATTTCCTCCACTTAAGAATGATTTCAAACAGTGTTCCACTGCCGATTGCAGCCTCTAAATGTTCAGCTCTAATATTGTTTCCAAAATGGCGTATTTGAGCCGGAAGCGAATTGCGGTAGGCAAAGGTTAGAATCAAAAAACCACGCAGATCGTACCACCATGGCTCAGAAGAATACGCTTTGTCTATTTTATCTGAAATACCATTCACCAAAAACTCCTGACTAAACACAAAATGTTCATTTGTTTTTGAAAGATCCGTAATCAATTTTATAATATGGATGTTCTCTATGCAATATTAGAAAATTTCTTTTTGGGCACACTTAAGTTTGCAGAACCTCGATTTAAATAATCGTTGTCGCGACAGAGATTAAATAGTTTTTGGTTTGTTTTGCTGGCGATCTTTTAACTTGGCCATAAAGTCCGAAACCAATGTCTGGCGAGCCTCTCCGCTGACAGGGCGATACATGGAATCGTACTGAATGTACAAATCCGACGGAATCTCGACCAGAAATCGTGATGGCGCCACTGCCTGTGGGCGCCCGTAGCGTTGACGCTTCATACAGCGCGATAGCAACAAATGTTTTTTTGCCCGTGTCACTGCCACATAAAATAAGCGACGCTCTTCATTGATGTCACTCCCAAGCACGCGATGTGGGATGAGATCTTCTTCAACACCAATGATCATCACCACGGGGTACTCAAGCCCTTTAGAAGCGTGCATGGTGAGGAGCTGAATCTCTTCGTGATCTTCTTCGTTGCTGTCAAAATCACGCAATTCCATGGCTTCCAAAAACTCAATGAGAGTATGTATATCTCGCTCCCCTTTTTGAATAAAGCCGTCCAAAATTCGCCCCAAAATACAAATCAAAGTCCAGCGTCGTTCTGCCGCTTGAGGCTCTGCGCTCCGATCGAGCATCTCATCGCGATAACCTATTCCACGCAAAAACTCTTCCAAGTCTTGACCCGGAGTCATCGCAGACTGTCGATCCACCAATCGTTTACCAAGATCTTCGAATTGGCGAAGTCGCTCTCGCAAACTCTCCTTGGCGTTGCTTTTTATAGAAAGGCTCTCGATATCATTCTGTAACAGACTAAAAAAATCCCGCCCCGTTTCAGCAATCCGCTCATTGATGGCCTCTAAGACGGCGTCACCGAGTCCCCGCGGCGGCACATTCAAAATACGCTTAATCGCAAAGTCTGTGGGTGCGATGGCCGCCCGAATAAAAGCGAGACCATCTTTGACCTCTCGGCGATCGAACAAAGTTGAGCTGCCAGTGATTTTATATTTGATGTGATGGCGTCTTAAAGTTCCTTCAAGGAGTGCCCCTTGACCATTCGAGCGAAATAGCACGGCAATATCAGAGGCCTTATAACCAAGTCCAGTAAAGTGACGCACTTGTTGCACGACAAACTCACACTCTTCCTCTTCACTTTCGCATTGAAAAATTTCAGGCAAAGGCGTCTCCTCAGAGTCTTGGGCACGCAGCACTTTGCCATGACGGTGATCGTTTTTTTCAATAACGCTATTGGCGACAGCCACAATAGCGGGTGTGGAGCGATAATTGCGTTCGAGTTTTACGACTTCACATTTTTTAAACTGTTTTGGAAAACTGAGAATATTTTGAATGACGGCTCCCCGCCATCCATAAATCGACTGATCATCATCCCCAACAACCGCTAAGTTATCAAAGGGACGCACCAAAAGCTCAATCAATTCCATTTGCAAAGCATTTGTATCCTGAAATTCGTCCACCATCATAAAACGAGTGTGTTTTTGAACTTCAAATAAAATTTCTGGATGTTCTCGCAGTAAACGCAAAGGCAACAGCAGCAAACTTTCAAAATCTACAGCGCCTAACAAAGCAAGACGCTTCTCATAACGAGGCAATAACCAATCGGCCACAGCCAGATACTCCTCTTCGGCAACAATGGTCTTCTTAGGAAAAGCCCGTTTTTCATTGACCAGATTTAAGAGCTTTTCCGTGGCGAACTTGTCTTTGCCTGCCACAGTGAGATCGCGGAGCAAATCTTTAATGATGGCCTGAGTATCGCTTTGATCCAGAATGGTTGGAGAATGAGGCAACCCCAACTCTTTGTGATATTTCTTTACGATTTGCAGTCCAAAGCTATGGAAGGTTCCTGCCCATATTTTTTTGGCCACACGACCAAGCCGGTGCTGGACGCGATGTTTAAGTTCCCGTGCCGACTTATTCGTAAATGTCAGTACGGTGAGCTCATCAGGACGACAAACCCCTTCAGCGACAAGGCGCCCCGCTCGGGCCACCAAAACCGTGGTTTTTCCCGAACCAGCACCCGCCAAAATAAGAAGCGGTCCTTCGTTATGTTGGACCGCTGCTGCTTGTTCTGGATTGAGCCCCTGCACCCAAGGGCTATTGCTATTTGATGTCGGTGATTTTGAACTCATTTAACGATTAGAAAAACAAATTACCCGCGACCGTGCACTAAAAATCGGACTTCATCCTCAAAAAACACTTCGATTTTGTCGCCTTGTACTGAACGCACCAAGCCGATGCCAAACTTTGGATGTTGCACGACCTGATCTTCTTTGAAGGTGATTTTCATATTGTAAGCAAGGGCCCGACCGGTGTCGACGCCACTCTTGAAGGCTTCAAACTCAGAGGCATGAGCGGCCGCTTTGGCAGAAATTGAACGTGCCGAAGCCGGACGGGTCGTTTTACTTTTAGATGCGCTGGCTTTTTTGACTTCAAGATTATGGTTTCCCGTCTTACCGCACACTTCACACTTTAAACGAACAGTTGTCTCGTTCGTGTGTGTCAATACCCTATGGTAGCGATCCAAACCACACTTAGAACAATGACAATAAAAACTCGAAGCAACGGCTGGCAATTGAACCATATCTTTTTTATCCTTTGTTTTGTTTGGGAGTATAAATG
>JBILOD010000525.1:0-3075 GCA_044374645.1 Pseudobdellovibrionaceae bacterium
AATTAAAAACAGTGAAAATAACATTTGTTTTTTCGTCATTATATTTACCCCTTTCATGAATCGTCTTTATACCAGTGATTTCGCACTTTTACTACACACCTACCATCCTGATGGGACCATAGTGTAAAGATTTTAGTTGAGACCGGAAATTTGTCCGGTTTTCGGCTCCCTACCAAAAACAAAAAAAGGGGCACCATTTTCTAAACAAGGAATGCTACTAATCAGAAACATAAAGTTTATCTTAGGTTTCGCTGGCGAAAGCGCGGTCTTAATGGGAACAAACCGTTCTTGATTGTTGTTGTCGAAGTATGAAATGAGTCACAATATTGCTTCTCTTGACATTGATTACATTCAACACTACCTCAAGCAAAACTTGCTCTCGAAGGGAGACACTCATGTACCGTATAAGTTTTTCATGGTCAGCCTCTTCATTTTTTTTGTTAACCTTACTTTCTCTCTTTCAGTGGAACCGCAGTTACGCGGCGATAAATCAGCAGCGCTATTCATCATGGATCGAAACCGCTGATCTCGCTGAATGCCAGAATAAGATCCTGCGATTATCAAACACCTTTACGACTAAGCTTGGAGTCTCTGTGCTTGATCAACGGTGCGGAACTCCGGTGCAGCTTCGGAACGGACATGTTACAAAAACTTTCATTCCTCTTAGCTTGACTTACACATCATCGGAACCAATTGCTTTCACACACGCTCAATTCGGATCTGATATCTCTTGGGATCAACCAGGTACATACATTGGGGCCTTTACCGACTTGGAACACTGCCAATCTGAAAAGCCACGATTGAGTAATCAATTCTCCCAAACTATGGGTGTGATGATTTTTGATTCTTATTGCATTCAAGCAGAGTCACGTTACGGGCGCCACGAGGGTCGTTATATTTTACATATTCTGGGAGCACCACGATCAAAGATCATAGGACAAAAATTTCTTTATTTAGCCAGCATTCAACTTCATTCCTTCTCAAATAAAATCCCAGCCAATGTCATCCAGGATTTCATCGAAAGAATCCAAAACAGCAACGGCATTATTGCCCAAGTCTCAGAAGGGTTTGTATGGTATTATGCAACCTCGCCAGCAGCAATAAGAGTATGGCAGATTGCTGGATTGGAAAAGAATGGCACTTGTTATTCTCAGAAGGATCGATTTATCCAAGGGCTTTTAAAATCAAGCACTCAAACCCAACCTTCTTTTTATTGTTTGGAGCGATATAATGGCGTCCGTGAATCTCAAATGGGTTTAGCAATTTGGAGTGGACGCCAACATATCAGGCTGGCAACTCTACCTATTCAATCCTACACTTCTTACGATGACTGTTTCTATGATCTTCCGCGAATTGAGTACAATTTGAAGAACAGGAACGATAATATTTTCATTCGCAATTTGGGGGTTGTTTGCGTATCAGCAATGGGAAATTTGGATCCCAAATATAGGTACGAAGCAAAGACTATTGAACAACTAAAATAAACATCGTTCACCCTATAATTGCTTTCGGCTTTCGGGGACGGAGTCCAAGCTCCGTCTTGCTGCTAACCAACCATTATGTTGCAGATCGCGGGCGTGAAAAATGGCTACTCAATGGCAAAATGGACGGCAACAATTCTAATTAGATTAAAGTAGTAAAGGAATATAACCTATCGTTTCAGATCATCTTGATAGACCTTTTTTTAAACATATCGCTATCTAAGTGCTTCCAGAATCTTCGGAATTACATAATCGGTACCTGGTAGACCTGAAATATCTGGTGGGGGAGGTTGTGACAAAATAAAATCTCCTAAAGTTTTCGCGAACAATTTGACTTCGGTACTTTGACTGTAATCTAAAAGGTTTTTGGTTTCCTCTGCTTGATAATATTCCAAGCCTCCACTTATTCCCAGCACTTGATGAGATTTTTCGGCGGTGATGGCATGAAACATTAAGGCGGCAAATGCGTTGTATAGCATGTATTCTGAACGACTTGATCCTTCTTTGCTGAAATATTGTTTTCGAAATGCTGTTAAAAATTCTTCTGAACCAGGTAACTGATATTCAGAGACCGTTGATAAATTCAATGCAGCCAAAAATAAATACCTGCTCCCTTTGGACGTAACATTGGATGCGACTGCATTATCGATTTCAACTGTAATGTAATTATGCATTCTTTTTTTAAAAAGCGAATACAACTCTTTCGACACCCCAATTTGTTCAGAATTATGTGATGAGTAAAATTTCAGAAGTAAAGATGTCAAATGCCGAAGAAAGTTCAGTTTATCGGTATTTTCGAAAATCACTTCAAAGTGAGTAAAAAAATCATGAATAATTTCCTCGAAAGGCAATTCTAAATGTTGGGCGAAACGCTCGAGGTAATTAGTGATCGAATTCTTTGTGGAGTAAAATCGAACGAATCGTAGTCCGGTTTTATGTTCGAGCTCATCAAGTCGTTCATTCAGGTACTGTATGGGTGGAATATGGATGGCGAGGGTCTTTTTATTAATATAAATACCAAAAAACTCCCATATCTTTTGTGGAATGAGGGGCTCTCTAGTTTCAGGGTTCAAATAGAAGAGCCGTGGCGCTAAATCAACTGCAAATCTCGAAGTTTCAGTAAAATCAGACCTCATGCGATAGCTTTCATTATGCAGTGGAACCAAATCAATAGAGCCATCTGCATTTTTGATGATTTCATATTGACGTTCTGATGCCACAGAGTCGCCCCACGTGATGTCTTTTAATAGCACGTCAAAGCTGTATAACTTTTGGTCTTCAGTCACTATTTCATACAGCGATTCTATGCATTTCTTATCGATTTCACCTCGAGAACAAAATGGCAAAAAGCAAAGCATTAAAGTCAGAATAGGTGCTAAACAGTTGTTGCTACTCATATAATTTATACCTTTGCTCCTACAACAATTTGCATTTAGTTTTTTCCAAGCAAAAAAGGCCATCAGTATGGCAAAATGCTAAGTATGTGCCAAATCCAGCGATCTACTTTACGACCCGGGATTTTTCATAAAAAATTGGTTTTGTTTAATGATGCTGGTTTTAAGCATTTGATGTCTAGGGGACAGAGTCCCGAGTC
>JBILOD010000524.1:0-3075 GCA_044374645.1 Pseudobdellovibrionaceae bacterium
TATCGAGATCAAACGAAAAGTGTTTGCTCGTGCGGGAGGTTGTTGCGAATACAAGAGCGCAGATGGAAAGCGCTGTCAAAGCAAACACCAACTTGAGTTCGATCATGTGGTCCCGTTGAGTCAGGGGGGCCATCATCATGAAGACTCACTCAGGATATTTTGTAGGTTGCATAACCAATATCGAACTAAAGAAACACATGGGTTTTGGTACAAACCGTAAACGACCAGTCCCTCCCACTCACAAAACTGAGAGTTTTCCCCGCCTGCCATTGAAATAGGGACAGCCGGCGGAAACTCTTGTGTTATTGCGCGGACTCACCATGCGAATGGCCGTGGGTACATCATTGACCATCATCGCCGCCAAATCGCTCTTCGGTTTTATGGGAGACCTTAAAAA
This sequence comes from Pseudobdellovibrionaceae bacterium, assembly GCA_044374645.1. Taxonomy (GTDB): domain Bacteria; phylum Bdellovibrionota; class Bdellovibrionia; order Bdellovibrionales; family Bdellovibrionaceae; genus CAUJGP01. The sequence continues at coordinate 398 of JBILOD010000524.1, forward strand.
TAATGTCACCATTGATTGGACGCTCATGCTCACGATTTCTGCCATTGCCGTTGCAGGCATTTTTGTCGGCAGCGCCCTTTCCCATAAAATCGAAGAGAAGACTCTCAAAAAATCCTTTGGTTACTTTGTTTTGATCATGGGATCATTCATCTTGATCCAACAAATCATGCAAAACCACTAAAGGAAAAACTCATTGAGGGATTGAACCGCGCACAGAGATTAATAAATTCCCTCACTTCGAAAACACTTTTTTAAAATCGGTGCCCTGTCCTCCTGTATTGAATAAGTCGGAAATCCACCCCCTAGTGTCAATTTTTTTTCGAATCCATGGAATCCTCGTTCAGAACCTATACACCTCATTTTGGCCTAAATCGAATCTATTGATACTAGGGCCCTGACACAGTTTTCGCAATATGAAACATTTCAAAGTCTGTTCTGTTTGTATTGTTGGGAAATCCATCCCGTAATACTTGCACCATCAACCAATTCTGAGGGATAGCAGACAAAGGAGATAGTATGCGCATTTCTATTTTAGCAAGTTCGATTTTAATTTTAGCAGTTCAAAGCTCCAATTTGAATGCAATGTCTAATGAAGCCTGCGCAGAAAGGATTCGATTGACCTCAACTGGAAGCCTAAAATATTGGATCGATGTACCAACTAAGAATGAACCTCCAGCACGCTCTACTCCCGAAGGTGAAAGTGAAATTGAGATGGAAAAGGCAACGCGTTTCTTGGTGACGGCTTTTAAACAGGACATTGAGATAACCGAAAAGGACCTGGCCGCAATAAAATCTATCATCGATAATTTTCGACCAGAGGTTACTATTAATCAACGTACCAGATCCCAAATTGATTCGAGCGTAAAAGAGCTTTTAACTGGCGATTCAGTCTCTGACTCGGAATATAACCAAAAGGTTTTGGATCACTTAGGTCTAAGAACAAAACTCAATTTAAAGAATGGAAATTAATTAAGTTGGGGGAGGGTGCAATTAGAAAGGGTACCGAAATTCCAAAATGAAATACCCGATTCTCATTCTCCTGCAAATTATTTTACTCAGCACTACCGTTCAGGCTGGTGGTATTTTCGATCGATGCGCAGCAAGTCTTCGAAAACTTCATGGTATCTACAAATCCGAAAATATTGAGGCGAGAATTGATGGAACATCCTGGGTTGAGATCAATCGGATCCTTGTCACTGGTTCTCCCTATGAGATAGTTCTTCAAAATCTACTTCTTGATGAAACCTATCTCCAGCAAATGAAAGAACGGAAGCTTTCGGTATTGACCGTCGGTGAAGGTCGAAGCGAGTTACTGCCAAAATTCATAGAAAAGGGTATCACGATCAAAGCCCTCGACTTGTGGTATCACTCGAGAAATCTTCCGAGAACGGAGTATGACAATTCTGAAACTGAATTAATGATCAAGTTTCAGAGGGAATTCAAGACCCACCTTCTCCGCGGCAGTGCTCTGGAAATGCCCCTACCTAAGGAATCATTCGATGTGATATTAAGTCATCGCTTGGCTAATAATCTGCACATCGCTGAACAACTAAAGTTTTTTGCGGAATCGATCCGAGTCCTCAAAATTGGTGGCGAAGCACGAATTCTTTTGAGCCATGATCGTCAGAGACACTTCTGCCCTCAGTGTATCAAAGTCATATTAGAATTCTTTGAAGAGTACTATAGAGAAATAGCAAAGATCGAAATTGATGAGGGATTGCTTATAATCCGAAAAACTGATCCTCTCCCTGCTGCCTTTGAATATAAGATTCCTTATGATTCGAATACTGCCTATGAAGACCTCCCCAGAGGAGCGCGCATGATACGAACTGAACTTGATCGCGAAGCCGCAGAAAAGCATGAGAAAGATCAGCTGTATTATCAGCGTCGACTGAAGGAAGTCGCTACCGAGCTCCAGGAAGATCCTGATAATACCGAATTGATCGAGAAACGTGATTTTTTTCAATCCATGCTTAAAAGGGAAATTGAATCCGGAATTTTTGAAATTCTCCTGCATAAAAAATGAATGACTCTGGATGCAATGGTCTGGGTGTATTGGAAAAGCCATTCCGCCATTTCTTTCAAAAATAGGTATCAAAAGGTTTTTCGAGGCTGAAGTGGCGTGTTTCCACGTCTAGAACCGGCACCATTCCTGCCATATTGGGCTCAAGTCCAAGTTAAATCCAAACCTTGGGTGTGTCGAGTGGCCCTCCGAAGCCTAAGTAAATCAATCAGTGGCTAATAATAATTTTTGTTTGAGCGCAGTTTTATTTAAACTGCGCTAGTCTTTCCAAAATTCCTTTTAGACTCTTTTCTTTTTCAAATTGAACAATCAATTCATCCGCAGGAGTTTGACGTTTCTCTAATCTATTTTCCATTGTTTTGAGTGACCACGGGTTCAGCCCCCAATCGGATAACGTCTTTGGAGCACGTTGCAAAAGCTCCTGCGCCCGTTCAAAGACTTCAGGTGCATGTAACCCCTCTTTAGCCACCAAGCCAAGATCATAGATTCGAGTATGGGCACTCGCCCGACCCTTTAAGCCTTCATCCAATAGGAGCTCCAAAAAGAGAAGAAAATAATTTCTGAAGTCTTCAGAATTAGGAGACATTTCAAACACCTTAAACTCTAAGCGCATGCCTTCATGTGGATGAGTTTCAATTGGAGGGGCTATGACACT
>JBILOD010000082.1:0-10621 GCA_044374645.1 Pseudobdellovibrionaceae bacterium
GCTCCAAAGGGCAGAATTTGCTCAACAAACCCCGCCTCGATGAGTTCCAAGAGGACTTTATTGAACTGCCCCCCAGAAGGAAGCTTAAGCCTTTCGAGCAATTGTTTTCTGTTAAGGCCATAATGATGGGCGGCGATCTCATTAAATATGGCAAGATGTTTTTCAGAAGACGAAAACAATGAACTAAATAGCTTTTCAAATTCATTAAATAAAACCGAAGCATTATCAAAACAAATTCTATTAATATTTTGCAATACTGACTCGCTTCCACGAACTGTATCCAAATAAAAGGCAACTCCGCCCAGGGCCATATAGAGTTCCAGAATTTCAAATCGATTCATGCGAATTTTTTTTAACTTCAAATAGCTTTGTGTTTCAGCAAGTGTAAATGGCTTCATTGGAATAGAATAAGTCAGGCGATTATGAAGTCCTCCCTTAGCATAAACCAACTTTTCAAGCATCCAAGAAGCCGCCGATCCGCATAAAAGGAATTTCACATTTTTTTGTTGCGACCAACTTGAATTCCACTCGTGATCGAGGGCTTGCAAAAGATTTGACTTTTTGGTTGCTAGCCATGGCAATTCATCCATGAATACGATGACTTTCTTTTTTTTGTTTTTCTCTATCTCAATTGAAAGTCGACTGAACGCTTCACTCCAGGATTCGAATCTTTTTAGAGCTACACTACCATAAAATGTTTTTGAAAAGGCCTCCGTGAAAAGTTCCAGTTGGCGTTCTAAGGTCCCTTCATTCTGACCTATCACCTCTAGATACAAGCCCTTATTTTGAAAATAATTTCTAACTAGATAGGTCTTTCCGATTCGCCTTCGACCATAAATAGCGACAAGCTCAGCCCTGGAGGAATTCAAGATTTCTTTAAATAAATTAAGCTCTCTCGTGCGAAGTCCGTCTGACATACCTGAAAAATCTCCAAATTTTGGCTGAATATATTTGTTCTATACTCAGCCAAAATCGATATTTTTTCAACCTATTTTGGCTGGATATAAATATTTATAGTCAGCCAAAATGCCCCCCCCATGCCACCAACGCTCAGACTCCTCGATTTTACTCTATGAGCCGTACTTTTAGGATTTCCTTAAGAACACCTTCAAGATTGTTCCGCCCCAGAGGGATTGGGGCGAAACAGAGGGGGGAACAAAGTGGGAATATTCAATGGGAAAGGCTGATTCTAAGGTGTCTTTGGTGCTAACTGTTGATCAATAATATTCTTGAACTCTTCGAAAGACCTGGTGCCTTGCACTCTTTCAGAACCAATTAGAAAACTGGGAGTGCCCTTGAAACCCAATTCTTCCGCGCGCTTTCGGTCTTGCTCAATCATCTGATCCACGACTGTGCTAGCCATATCCTTTTTCATCGTCTCAAGATCAACGCCCACTTGAGTGGCCACTTCAAAAACAAAGGTCTCACCCTCTTCCTTCAGTCGCCGTTGATTTTCAAAGATACGGTTCCGCCATCGTTGAGCTAACAGCTGATCCTGAAGGGTGATGGCTGTGTAGGCTTTCGCCGCCAGCAGGGAATATTTGTGAAAGGACAGTGGAAAGTTCCTAAATACCAATTTTATCTTGTCCCGGTAATGATCAGAAATCGCCTTCATCGTCTCATTGCCCTGAGCACAATAAACACACTCGAAATCAGCGAACTCCTCGATGACCAAAGGGCCTGGCAACGATTCCTGTGATGGCGCGGCAAACCCCAAACTTCCTATAAACAATATTGCACTAAAAAAAATCTTAATTGATTTCATAGATCCTCCTGCATCTCAATCTACAGGAGACTCTTTTGAAGTGTGTGTGCTCATCGAAAAAGCTTTGTCAATTTTTTGTTCAGATTACTTTGAGGCGATAACCGATACTTCGAACGGTCTCGATCAGGTTTTCAGACGTTTTCTGGCGAATCAACATCACATGGGTATCAACAGTTCTTGTCGTAGGAAACACATCATATCCCCATACCTTATTGAGGATTTCATCACGAGAAAAAACTCGCTCCGGACTCTCCGCCAATAGAGTTAGCAAGTCATACTCCTTCTTCACCAAATCGGCTTTCTTTCCACCGAATACAACTTCGTGTCTTAATTGATCAATTCGTAACTGACCCACTTCAATCAAGTTCCGTTGAACATCCACCACCTGCTTCTTGACTGATTGGTCCATGAGGGCGTGTATTCTGATCTGAGTTCGAATACGAGCCAATAGTTCACGCGGCTCAAAGGGCTTAGTGAGGTAATCACTGGCCCCCATCTCAAGCGCGAGCACTTTGTCGATAAGTTCGGTACGGGCCGTGAGAAAAATAATTGGAACTTGAAGACTTTGTTTTCGAAAATGCGCTAGCAGATCAAGGCCCTGACCATCGGGCAACATCCAGTCAAGAATGACCAAATCTATGGGCGCAGAGAATTTTTCCAAAGCCTCTTTGACGTTGGTGGCCAGATCAATCTGATACCCCTCGCGCGACAAATAATCTAACAAGGACGTTTGCAGACTTTCATCGTCTTCTATTAAAAGTATTCGGGTCATTTGTCGTTCCTTTCAATCAGCAGATCGCAACTCTAATGAAAAGGAAGTCGGTTTAGACGAATAGCTGATACGACTTCCCCATTCGTCGACAATATGCTTGGTAATATTCAGACCAAGACCCATCCCCTTACTTCGCCCACTCTTCACAAAGGGTTCAGTCATTTGCTCAAGTGAGTCAAACTCACAATCGCCTTGATCCTCAACTGTTATTTTTATTTTATTTTCAACACACTCCAGGCGTATGAAAATAGGTGCTTTCCCGTGGAAAAAAGCATTTTGCACTAAATTATTAAGAACAAATTTGAGCCAAAAAAGATCCGCTTTGAACGACCGATCTTCCGAAAGCAATTGAACCTCTATTTTATTCTGAATATCAGTTTCGAGGTCATTGACGAAGTCGGTGATCCATTCATTGGCCGATAACACTTCCGTAAAGTTAAAATGAATCCTATTTCCCTCGGCTTGTAAATAGGTTTTACTGACCTCGATGATTCTTTGCAACCGATAGACATCCCTAGATACGAGTGTAATGAGATCTTGGACCTCCGGCTGGCACCGTGAGCTATTCTCATTGAGTCGCTCCAACTTCAGCAACATTGAAGCCACGGGCGTTCGAAATTCATGACTCAGCACCTGGAGAGCTAATCGTTTTTTATTTTGCTCTTGCTGCTGATTTCGAACCCTCCGTATATAGGACCATAGAAAAAAACCACAGAGCAATCCCACTGCAAAAAGAATCAAAAGCGAGTAACGAAAAAGAAAACTAACAAAGTGATTAGCACTGTAGGTCCAACAGGCATTACCAACCTTTAATAAACAAATTATATCCTCTGATTCGCGCACCAGCTCAAACTGTCCGCCGAGAGCGCGGAGATAATCGTGAAAATCTGAAGTCCTATAGACCAAAAAGCTCAATGGCGAAAACCCTAGGCGATGGTGATCGCGCAAAAACAAATACTCTCTTGTAAAAACTAATTCTGCCCCTTTGATGAGGTCTCTAACTTCATTTTCGGTCAACTGGGCCAAAATAGTATGGACAGGATGTCGAATATTATAGGTCTCAATAATTCCTTTTAACTCTGAGAGTGTGAAATAAGATAGATGCTCTTCGATCCACTTTTTTTCACTGTAGGGCTTAACTCCTGAATTAACCAGCCAGAGCGCATAAGACCGCCCTTCCTCATCAACCAGCGGACGAGACATTAAAAAGGAATCCAACCCCTCAATGCCAGTAACTAAGGCCTCTTGGAGAAGGCGCGTTTTCTTACGGGCAGCTACGGCGGCACCGCCTAGAAGGATGTTCTCCGTATCCTTTTCGAAGGGAACAACAGGTTTCCTACAATTAACTGGATCGGCCTCTCGATACTCAGAGGCGTCCTCTCTGTTCTCTAAATGACTCCAACAACTCGGTGGTGAATTTTCCTGGAATTGATTTTTCAGCTCAAGTAAGGGATTTAAAACCTCAAGTTTTCCGCTGGTGCCATACATGGAATCCAAATTGATTTCAGTGACCGCTCGATAGGCTTCCTGAAAGGACCTGAGAACTTGCTCGGCATCCTCCACTTGAAGGGTAGAGGTCAGTAAGCTTTTTTGATAAAACGACAGCGTAACAAACCCGCAAACTGCAAAGAGTGTGAGAAGACAACCTAATAGGATTTGTTGGTAACGCATCCTTGATTCCTTTGGAGTAGTATCCCAGCCACTAGTTCAAAAACAGGTTACTGTTCGTCAATCGTCGGATTGTCAAATAATCGTCAACTATCTGCAAAGTCTTTGTGAGACGATGGCGCTGGTCACTAATGGAGTGAGCTTTTATAGAGGGCGTTGCGAACATCCTGAATGTCTTCAGTCGTTAATTTATAGGGCCGTCCACACATTTGACAGATAATCTGTGACTCCTCTTGTTTAGCGATCATATCATCAAGTTCTTCTAGGCCTAAAATCGAGAGCGCATTCTTAACGCGTTCCTCGGTGCACGGACAAGAATACTCGATGGGATAAGAATGTGGGATTTCGGTAAAAGGAATTCCCTCAAGATAAGGCTGGACTAATTCTAACGGCGATTTCTTTTCACGAATCAATTTTGAAATCTCGCGGGAGGCATTTTTTTGATTGGCCTCAATCTTATCGATCACATTGTCTTCAACGCCGGGCATGACTTCCACAATAACGCCGCCAGCCGCTTCAACGCGTCCATAGGTGTCCAAAAATACTCCTAGGGAAATCACACTGCGAATTTGCTGGGATTGATGCAAATAAAAAGCGAGGTCATCCCCCACTTCACCTGTCATCAAGGGCACCGTCCCCTGATAGGGTTGCCGTTGAAAGGGTTGATGACGAACCACCGTCAACATTCCGCCACCAATCGCTTCTTTGAGACTCAAAACAGAAGAATAACTGGCTGGTTCATATTGTGGAACATTCACATAACCGCGAACCTTGCCCTGAAAATCAGCTTGGGCATAAACGCGCGAAAGCGACCCTTCCCCTTGAATAAGAATGCCAATTTCCTGACCATCCTTCAGCTGGCTTGCCATTAGTAGAGCACCGACCATACAACGTCCAACCGCAACGGTTGGCAAGGGTCTGGTCTGCTGGAGCTGCTGCATCCGCGCAACCACTTCAGTCGCATTGACGCTGGCGATTCTCACGGCAAAATCATTACTCACAAAACGATGGACTCGATGACCGCTCTCACTCATGGATAAGCCTCTCTTTTAAAAACCATACTATAACCCATAACAAACTTCTGCGTCATCCCTATTCTCCGACCATTTTTCTGTGCCAACATCAATATTAATGGCACTGCAAGAATTTGTTATATTTAGACATGCACAGAAATCGGGTTGGACGGCGGACCCAGAACTCTCCTCCGAGGGTTTTCGTCAGGCTCAACTCATTGTTGAAACAGTTCGCAAAAAAGGTCTTCCGAAACCGGATCTCCTGATCAGCTCCCCGCGTAAGCGGGCCCACCAAACCCTGCAACCCTTGCACGAAACTTTTCAAGTCCCACTCCACATTCATCCAGGTCTCGACGAACGAAACAGTCCCGAAACCGGGAAGGATTTTGAAAACCGCGTAAAGCTCTTTTTAGAAACCGATTTACTGACCCAAAATGCAGCGTGCCTGTATCTTTGTACCCACCTTGATTGGCTTGAGGTATTTGGCTGGGCCGCACCGTTAGAATTAGACATTGCCTCTGATATCCTCCACCTACCGCCAGCGCACTATTACCACATTCAAATTGATAAAGTGGCAAACGCCCCTTGGAAAATCAAAAAACGAGGAGGAATCCTATGATCTATCAAAACATTTGGGGCGTGGGGCGCAACTTTAAAGATCATGCCAAGGAAATGAAAGCCGAAGTTCCTTCCTCTCCGATTATATTCTTAAAGAGTGGCGCTTCAGTGAACTCAGATCCCTCCACCATCCAACTTCCCGCCTGGGCCATGGACGTCCATCATGAAGTGGAACTGGCGGTTAGGATTTCAGAGCAGGGCCATCCTCTTCAGGGGACCATCGCCCTTGATTTGACCGAGAGACACTTTCAAAGTTTAGCGAAACAGAATGGACATCCATGGACCCTTGCTAAATCATTTAAGGGCGCCACTGTTCTTGGGGATTGGCTCCCCTGGACGCCTGCATTTTTAGACAGCGAAATTAGCTTGTTGATCAATGGACAACAGCGCCAAAAGGGTCATTTGCGGGACCTGATATTCTCGCTTGAGGCGATAACAGAATTTCTATTGCAACACTTTCCTGTCTGCGAAGGTGATGTGATTCTACTTGGCACACCGTCCGGAGTTGGCCCCATCCAAAGAGGCGATCAAGTGACTGCTCAGCTGGGCCAAGCGCTCAAGCAAACCTGGCTCGTGCGATAGTGCAATAAACGCCGCTGGCGCATTGCAATGTGCCCTAATGTGGGTACAGCCAAAGGTTGATCCTTCTCCAAATACAGTGTCAATATCTCCTCACTGATTTTATGAGGGGAGTGCAGTCGTGGTTTCTAATCTACAAAATCAAATTAAGCAAAAAGGCGAAGAGATTCTTCAACGCATGGAAGGCCAATCAAAAGGCTCCATTTTTTCCAAAGACTTTTGGTACGGCCGAATTATGGAATGGAGCATGAAGAACGAAAACTTCAAAACCCGCATGTTCCGTTTCGTGGATGTCCTCCCTACCCTCACCAATAACAATGAAGTGGCTAGCCACCTCAAAGAATATTTCACCGAGGGCGGCGAAGAACTGCCAAGTGTCTTCAATATGGGACTGGGATTGGGTTCTTTGGCGCCATCGTTTATGGCTGGGGCCATTCGTAAGAATGTCACCCAAATGGCCAAAATGTTCATCACCGGTGAATCACCAGAGGAAGCTCTGCCTGTCTTACTTAAAGGACGTAAACAAAAAATATGTTCAACAGTGGATTTACTGGGTGAGGCCACTCTTGGAGAGCGCGAAGCCCACCTTTACCAGCAAAAGTACCAAGAATTGATCTCTTGGCTCGCCAAAGACGCTGAAAAGTGGGAGGAAGTTCCGTTAATTGATCGCGATCACGAGGGGCCAATCCCTAAAGTCAATGTTTCGGTCAAACTCAGTGCCCTCTACTCCCAAATCAACGACAAAGCCTGGAATACCACCAAAGTGACCTTGAAGGAACGCGTTCGCCCCTTGATGCGTGCTGCTCAAGAACGCAGAGTGTTTCTCAATCTGGATATGGAACAATACTCTCTCAAAGCACTCACCTTAGACGTCTTTAAAGAGCTCTTGATGGAGCCAGAATTCCGTAGCTACCCTTATTTTGGTTGTGTGATCCAAGCCTATTTGCGCGACTCCTACCAAGACATTCGGGATATGATTGAATTTGCCAAAGAACGCAAAACCCCAGTGACGGTACGTCTGGTGAAGGGTGCTTATTGGGATTATGAAACTATTGAAGCCGAACAGCGATCTTGGCCCATCCCAGTCTACACAAATAAAGCCGAAAGTGATGCCAACTATGAAGCCTGCACCAGTTTGATGCTCGAGAATTGGCAGAATATTCGTGCAGCCTTTGCATCGCACAACGTGAGAACCATCGCGGCGGCTCTCGCCTTGGCCGAATCCATGAAGGTTCCTAAGCTCGCTTTTGAAATTCAAATGCTTTATGGCATGGGCGATCCGATCAAGAAGAGCCTTGTTGATATGGGCTACCGCGTGCGTGAGTACGCTCCCATTGGGGAATTGATGCCTGGAATGGCCTATCTGGTTCGTCGCCTTCTTGAGAACACTTCGAATGAAAGCTGGCTTCGCAATAAATTCGCCGAAGGGCAGAGCACCGATCAGCTCCTTAAAGACCCGACTCTCGGATTGGTACCGAGTAGCGCCGACACCACTCGCATGGATCGGTTTCAGAATGAAGCCCTTCTGGATTTCGCCATTGCCAAGAATCGTAATCAATTGCAAGGACAACTCAATCTCATCAAACAAGCCGTCGCACCGACTTTGCCGTTGTGGGTGAATGGCAAAGAGGTCCTCAGTGAAAAAATGTTGGAGTGCCGCTCCCCTTCCAATCCGTCCCCCCTTCTCGCTAAAATTTGTTTAGCCAGTGAAAAAGAAGCCTTACAAGCCGTTGAATCGGCCCATCAAGCCTATACTTCATGGAAGCAAACCCCCGTTCAAGAGCGTTCTCGCCTACTGAACCAATTGGCTCAATTGATGAGACGAGATCGTTTTCGATTGATCGCCGAACAAGTTCTTGAAGTTGGAAAACCCTGGGCAGAGGCTGATGCTGATGTCGCTGAGGCCATCGACTTCTGCACCTACTACGCCCGTTCCATTACTGAAGTTTGCGGCCCGCAACGCGTAGGCCAAGTGCCAGCAGAATTGAGTATCTATCACTACCAATCCCGCGGCGTGGCCTTAGTGATTGCCCCTTGGAACTTTCCGTTAGCCATTCTCACTGGCCAGGTGGCAGCGGCCCTCGTTACCGGAAACACTGTATTGATTAAACCGGCCGAGCAAAGTTCATTGGTGGCCCACGGACTCCTCCGCCTTCTTCGTGAAGCAGGATTTCCCGCTCAATCCTTCCAGTTTATCCCTGGGATCGGTGAAGAAATTGGTCCCGCGCTTGTGAAGCATCCGTTGGTCACCACGATTGCCTTTACCGGGTCAAAAGCTGTGGGGCTTGAGATCCTTCGCTCCTCGGCGCACGTGGTACCAGGGCAACTCCATGTCAAACGCTGCATTATTGAAATGGGTGGCAAAAACGCCATCATCGTTGATAGTGATGCTGATTTGGATGAAGCGGTCAAAGGAGTTGTGACCTCGGCCTTCGGGTTTGCTGGTCAAAAGTGTTCCGCGTGCTCTCGCGTTTTTGTGGTCGGCGATATTTATGAGAAATTCAAAGAGCGTTTATTGGATGCAACCCAGAGTTTGAAAGTGCTCTCGGCAGAAGACCCTTTGGCATCACTGGGACCAGTGATCGACCAAGAAGCCCAAAAACGAATTCTCGGTTTTATTGAAATCGGCAAACAAGAAGGACGACTCCTCTACCAGGCACCAACGCCACCTCAGGGTTATTTTGTAGGTCCAACAATCATTGAAGGGCTTTCGCCAAAAGGTAAAGTGGCGCAAAATGAAATTTTTGGTCCTGTACTGGCCCTATTTAAGGTGGATACTCTTCAACAGGCCATCGAGTGCACTAACGATGTGGAGTATGCTCTGACGGGTGGAATTTTCTCTCGTAGCCCTGCTAATATAGAACTCGCCAAAAATACGATTGAAGTCGGCAACCTCTATATCAATCGCGGAATCACTGGTGCCTTAGTGGATCGGCATCCCTTCGGCGGCTTTAAGATGTCGGGTATTGGAAGCAAGACGGGTGGCCCTGATTATTTGAAACAGTTTATGGAGCCGCGAACAGTGACTGAAAATACGCTGCGCCGTGGTGTTGCCCCGACGGAATAGTCCTAAATTGAGACCCAAACCAAAAAAGGGCAGACCGAGCACGGTGATACTCCATTGAGGTCTCCGTGCTACCTCAAAAAAACGAAACTACCGTACAGACTATTATAATCTCATAAAGAACTTGTATCATATTGAAACAGCAGCTGCTTTCTGTTTCAATTAAACACACGTTTAACTCATATTAAACACGTGTTTACTTTTATTAAACATTTGTTTAACATGATGTTCATGAGCAGCACTTCCAAAGAAAACATCATTAAGGCCGCACAAAAACTTTTCGGCGAGAAGGGTTTTGAAGGAGCCAGTCTGCGAGATATCGCAAAGAAGGCCAAGGCCAATGTCGCTATGATCGCTTACTACTTTGGCTGTAAAGAAAACCTTTATCGGTCCTGCCTCAGCGACTTTGCCCAAGCTCAGGCCTCAGTGACCAAAGAAATTTTAAAGTCCCCTAAAAACCTTGAAGACTTTCGGAGCCAACTCCAGAACTTGGTGAGCACTCTCATGCAAGCCCTGGATGAGAACACTCCGCTTTTGCGAATTTTATTAAGGGAAATGCAAAGTGAGCACAAAAACCGCGAGCTTTTACAGCTCACCAGTCCCTTTTTCTTTTCGGTACGAGATTATTTTCAAGCCGCCATCGATCAAAAGATTGTTGCTAAAGATCGGTCGCCAGAGTTATTGGCGATGCTCTTTTTAGGAGCCCTAACTCATCCGATTCATAGTGAAATTCCGATGAAGCGACTTTTAAACATTAATATTCACGACAAAGATTTTCAGAATAACTACAGCCAACACCTCATTGAGTTATTTATAAACGGAGCTACTTTATGAAAAACATTTCCCTCATACGTTGTCTCTTCGCAGGTCTATTTCTCATCAGTGCCGCTACGGTGAATGGACAAGTATTGACTCTTGATGCCTATAAACAACAAGTGCAAGGAAGTGATGTCGGCTGGAAATCAGTCGAAGCTGAGAAACGCGGAAGTCAGCTTTTGCAGACTGAGGCCGAAGGTCTCACGGGCATTCTTCTCACTTCCCAAGCCACCTTTCTCAATGATAAACGCCCCACCACTAATCCTGGATTTCAGGGATCCAAGACCGAGAACACAGGCTTTCTGATTGGACTTAAGCAGCAAACA
>JBILOD010000526.1:0-3059 GCA_044374645.1 Pseudobdellovibrionaceae bacterium
GTCGAATAAACTATAACTTCTTTCTCTCCCACGGTCACCAAACGGGAACTGGTTCCAATTTCAAAGTACATCGTTCCATCAATCCCATAATGCTGAGTAATGACCCCCCCGATGAGCAAAAGGATAATACCAATATGAGCTAATACGAAGCCTGCGTGGCGCACCTTCCAAGGCCAACGATCGACCATAACCGCGATGAGATTTAAGGACAACAAACCTAAAACCAAATACATCCATGGGCTTCGATACACCATCACCGCTGCCGCTTCGGCATCATAACGAGCTTCAACAATTGTCCCAACAGCGGAAACAATCGCTAAAAGGAGAATGACAAACACCGCAAGTTTCAACGAAGCCAATACCTTAAGAACTGATTTTCTATTCTGTTTCATGATGTTTGAACTCTAAACGAAGGCCGCTCAAAAAGACAGTTGTTAGATTGATAATGCACAATATTAACGAAAGCGGGCTCGATCGCGCATCGGCTTAACCGTTGCCAATGACTATCCCCTCAGTTTAAAAGATCGCATGATCAGACTCCTCCCTCACCTTAAGCATAAAAAGCACATTATCTTTGATTATAACGGCACAATTCTCTATGACACCGACCTCTGCGTCGAAGCCCTCAATCACCTTCTCCATTCACACAATATGAACCCGGTCAGTGAGGCCTTCTATCGGGAGCACTTTCACTTTCCGATCTCCAGTTTTTACCAAAAAATAGGCTTTGATTTTGAACGTGAAAGTTTTGATGAACTTGGCGTCCGGTATATGAGTCTGTATTTTAAAAACTTACACCGGTGCAGGGTTTATGAGGGCCTTAGAGAACTGGTGCATGAACTTAGGCATCACTCCATCAAAACATCGATTCTCACAGCGCTCAATCATGAGGCCCTTCACGCACAACTTTTGTCATTTGGTTTGCATTCACACTTTGATGCCGCCTTTGGACTCCCTGATCATCGAGCCCACAGTAAGGTCGAACGAGGCCACGATCTGATGAAACATATGGGAATCCCAGCCTCAGAAACATTGATTATTGGCGATACAGATCATGACCTTGAAGTGGCTAGAGCCCTAAATATTGACGCAATACTTCTTGCTGATGGCCACCAAGACGAAACCCGTCTGCAAAAAACCGGAGCCAAGGTCATCAATTTGGAGCGAAAAACAGAATGAGAACCCAGAATCGCCCCCCCTCTCTCCTGATACTTCTCATGCTCATCATCAACTCCGTCACCATTGCTAGGGCCACCTTCACTACGGAGACTTCATCTCTGGAGCTTCCTTCTCCCCCCATCACTCTGGAAGGACACTGGTGGAGCGGTTGTGAATTGAGCAAAATTTCTGAAATGCGCATCACCAATAACCACTCCTATTTGCGCGAGGCCTTTTACAAAGATCCGCATTGCCGCGAACTTTTGTTTTCTATTGAAACAGAAGGCACACTCAGCTACCCCCCCATTAACGACGGCACCAACACCCAAGGACTTCCTGTCGACTACACCTATCAATCAATTCAACTTACTGCCCTCAACAGTGAAGCCGCCAAAGACTTTCAAAACGTTGAGCTTTGTGGACACACCCAATGGAAACCTCTTATTGCGCTGAATGTCACTGGACGCCTTTGCCGCTTTTTCGAAGGTGCTCGCCCCATTCAGATTCCAAAACGAAATCAGCAGAGATTTGGGATTTATAGCATCACAGAACCCTGGCTCTACTTCGGACAAAACAACGCCATCGAAGACAGTTCGAGTCCGGCACGTCGCCCCACAGTTTTAATGAGCAAGCCCTTTGGACAGAGGCTCGAGAGTCAATCCACTTCACCAGAGATTTCAAAAGAGATTTCCAAATGAAAACCCTATTGATACTTCAGAACTCAGCAGAAACTCCCGCAGGAACAACGATCGAGTGGTGCCGCCAACACGGCATCGAATCGCACACCCTCAAACTCTGGAACGCCGAAGACCCATTTGAAAAGTTGAAGCAATTAGGCTTAACTCCATCGGATTCAAAACAGTGGGGACTCGTGATTTGCGGGGGCGGCATGAATGTCGATGAAGAGCATCTTCATCCATGGTTGCGTAACGAGAAACTGTTTATCAAGAGCGCCCTCGAACACAATATCAGAACACTTGGACTTTGCCTGGGGGCCCAATTGATGGCTGAAGTGCTTGGAGCTCAGGTGGGGCCTCATAGCCACTGGGAAGTTGGCTGGCACACCATACAACTTAATCCTCACCCGCTGCTCCCGGCTGAAACCAAAACTTTAACAGCTTTTCAATGGCATCGCTACACCTTTGCCATTCCCCAAGGAGCCATACCTATGGGTCACTCTCCGGCTTGTGCCAACCAGGGATTCTTTTGGAAGGCTCATGGTCTAGGGGTGCAGTTTCATCCTGAGAGTACCACCGATTGGATCAAAGAGTGCTGCGAGACGGAATTGGATGAATATCCTCAAGGCCCCTTCGCGCAACCGCCTCACGCGATTTTGTCGCAGTTAGAAGATCAGGTTAGGCTCCTGCGTTGGTATTGGGAATTATTAGATCGATTCTTCGCGCCCCAGAGATAAACCATTTACAACATCTTTAGCAACAGGTCGGTGAATCTCTTGTCGGGTCCTTGAATACCTCTATTGAGGACGGTCAAAAAGTTACCTGAGGCATACTAGCCTCAGGTATAGGTTACTCGCAAAGGGCTAGCCTCATTCTCCAACCTATGGCACCTTGGTAGAGGTAGAGAATGGAGGTGAAGGTGAACGTAATTAGGATAAGAACTCCTTTTAAAGTTTTTTCTTTACGCCGAAGAACACAACACTTCTTCCGAATTTTGCCATTCACTCTTATTCTCGCCATCACTAACAACAGCCATGGTGAACCAACTCCGTCTGATAAATATTGCGCTACACTACAATTGCTGCATGCTAATGTTCTGAACGAAAAAGCCAAAACGAGCAATCCACTTCGAAACTTTGTGGATTTTGTGACCTCCTATATCAAATTCACCGATCACGATCTTGAACGCTACGAAACTGAAGCGATTCAAAATAAAATGACCTT
>JBILOD010000527.1:0-3049 GCA_044374645.1 Pseudobdellovibrionaceae bacterium
GAATAGCATGCCCGTCGATGATCGCAGTAAATGGGTGACCTTGGTCCTAAAAGACATAAGGGAATGGAATCAATATAATCGTGAAGCGATGGCATTTGTTGAAGATATTGAATCTCAGTTTGCAAGAATTCATGACAGGTACAAAAAGTTATATATGTCGGTCTGGGGTGATACGGGAAACTCGATTCGGCGGGTTTGGTCCAAAGTTGTTGGGGCTGAGGATCGTGATGAAGTTGAAAAGGTCATTGAGGCTGAAATTCTCCAGGCGGACGAATGGATCGAGCGTTTTGTGAAAGCGCATCCCCATTTGAATCACCAACTTGATCATCTCATGAAACCAAATGCAGTGATGACTTGCCGCAAGGCCATAGAGTAAAACCCGACGGAGAGGGTCAGGGAGGACTTCTTTGAGGTTCTTTAAGTCGCGCTGAATATCACAATGGCTAGGATTAGGCGACCTCGCTCAGTTGACGAATATGATCTGCGCCCAAAATCCACCTTACATGGAGCGTATTGCTGGGTTCCTCCTCCGGGGGTCCCACTTATACCACCGCCTCCCGGTGTGCTCTGTGCTCCACATTTGTCCATTAGATTCTGAAAACAAGCCTTCTAAACTATTTTTAGTTAAATGATAAAATTAAAATAGCAGTGCCTGAGACTAGGTTTTGCAATGCGATCAGGTATTGTCACGATTATTGGAATAGTCTCACTTTGTTTTTAACCGATGTTCGGGTCCCTCTATCGAACAATGAGGTCGAGCGAGCCATTCGCCACGCCGTGATGGGCAGAAAAAACGCCTATGGCTCCAGAAACCACAATGGGGCCAATGTTGCCGCCATCATGTACACTGTCATCAGCTCTTGCACGAAAATTAACCTTGAGCCCCTGACTGACATTGATTGGGCTTTGGGACAAGCCGTTCATAAACAAGAACTACTGACCCCTTTTATATACGAAAAACGCCAACGCCTACAATAGCTCAAGCTGAAAATCAAACATCCATTAGATGGCAATAACGCGGCCTATGCTGTGTTTACGGTAAAACATTCTGAAATCTCAAATTGTCTCTGCAGTCAATTTACAATGCAAAAAATACTGTTATGGTTTGATACATATTTTTGCATGGAATTAAGAACATATGCCTTAAATTCAACGCCTTTGGCACAGCGACTAATTGAGAATTCACTCACAGGGAGGTGACTTTAACTATGTACACTTCTCCGTCTTGAAAATGAGAAATCGAAAGATCGACCGAATGATTAACCACTGGAACATACTCCATCGATGCTAGCTGAGGCCCCTGCGCTAGTCCCAGATAGTAATTGTCATTGGGAATTTTCTTGAACTCAACCTTGACCCCGTGAGTATCAAAAATAAAGTTCAACAGTTTAATACCGATTCCCACGTCTGCATTTTTCACTGTTGTCCCTTCAAATCGTCCAATTAAAAGAGTCAATGATTTTTGAGAATCATCTTTTCCAACAAGTGCCACAACATTAGGATTCGAAGTTTCTACTTTAACTCGATTGGAACCCAGACTGGCGTAAGCTTCATAGACCCAATAAGTCGAATTGGGCGTTAAATTGTTTTGTTGAAACAACCCATTTAATCCAGCTGAGCATTCTTTTCCATTGTCCCAACAGGCATGATTTGAAACGTCGATAGGTGCAAGTTCTAAATAATATAGCCACCCCAATGTCCAACCAGGAATTTTGTAATTGTTTGGGCTTGTGTACTCATTCACATGAATTTCGGGTATGCTTAAATTACCATTCTGCATGAAAAACGACTTAATATTATTTGCGATGGATTGAAGTGCCAGTGGATTGTCAAACTCATGCCAAGAAATGGCATCAAAATGAAGTTGGTTGGATTTTATAAAATTTAAAAATGTCACCATAAAAGATTCGTTGGGGTGAGTTGTATTATAGTTTTGGCAGGTTCCACTATTCTCAAGACTAGCAGGGCTTGGACCAACAATTTTGGCACCAGGATCAGCGGCCCTTATGGCGGAGCCAGCTCGCTGAAACATTTCGAGGAGTTGCGCGCAAGTACCTGACCACATGGCCGGAGTGTCAGGTTCGCTCCAAATATCCCAATAATCAATTTTTATATTGTTCAATAAAGTTGAGGTCACAATTTCTTTAACGTCAGTTTCAAACAAACTCCAGTTATTCCAGGGTTTGTAATTTGAATAATCAGTATTATTTCGAACTGTTAAAATATCACTTAAAACAGCAGTGATCTTGACACTAGGATTTAATTTTTTGGCTAAAAAATAGTTTTGAATCAGGCGACTATCTAATCCTATCCGCCAAAATTGAGGCTTTAATTTTTCAAGGAGGGGAAGGATTGAGGTGTCAGGATTGTAGTTAACAGCACTTAAACCATGAAGAAACCCTATATGTAGCAGGGGATTGATAGTCTGATTTAAATCGACCAAGAGAACAAGTGGCTCTGGTTTCATAGGACTTGGTGATGGGGTGATGATGGGTTCGTTTGTGTTACGAGGATTTGAAGGAGAGTGGGTACAGTTTTGAAAAGTTGTCAAAACGATGCCAAATCCAAAAAATACTGTGATGATTTTTCTAACTAAATAGATAGACACCTCACTTGTCTTAATTCAATCGGATTATTTATTATCTGGCAATATTTAAAATGCTCAGCCGAGCACGGCTCGCGCAAAAGAGGCTTGAATTCGATTCAACAAGTCGTTTGAAGGTACCTGCTACTTGAGTTTAGATGAAATTGCTCAATTGGGAGGGCAACAGTATGGCTGTTCGATATGGTGAAGACCATCCTAAAAGGAGACATTCAATAGGCCTGCCGGAAATCATTTTTTATATTTCTATCAAAAGTAAAAATCGTTCGAGCGCGGCCTCGTTCAAACACAACTTTTTTAGCCCCCAAGTAAAACAACCCATCGAGTGCATCGCGAATCCACTCTTCAATCAGATTCACTGAATTCTGTGGACAGATTATGAGTCGGCGAGCCTCCAAAAGATTTCTTTTTCGTAGTTCAGCCAAAATGCCAATAATCGTTTTCGCC
>JBILOD010000528.1:0-3040 GCA_044374645.1 Pseudobdellovibrionaceae bacterium
GAAAACAAAAGAAGTTTTAATCCTAGTGGAAGTTGAAGGGCTCTCTCACGCAGAAGCTGCAAAAGTTGTTGGTTGCCGGGAAATCACAGTCTCCTGGCATATTCATAAGGCGAAGAAAGTGATTCTGAATTATCATGGAATGACAGCGGTGGAGGTTGAATGGAATACAAAAATTTCTTAAACAAACTGCAGCACCAAGAAATTCCTGAACCTACAGAAGCACACAAAGAGAAGTGTTGGAGCCGGGCACAGTTAGCCTATCGTTCGACGATGAATAAACCCCTCGAAGCTCAGGTTTCGAAAGGGTGGGGTGTTCATTGGCAAAGTTTTGCACTCGGAACAGCCGTGGCTGGATTAATCACTGTAGCCATCATTCTAAGGTCTAAGCTCACACAGCAAGAACTCGTGGTGAGTGGGGATGAAGTTAAAGCTCTTCAGCATGGTCGGGAATTGTTTGAAGATCACTTTCAGGGGGTCGCTTTTCGAGAGGGAAAAGGGCCAGAGTTTTTAGTTTCTAGCGAAAAACACACGATTTCGAAACAGGCGATCACTGTGGAAGTTGGCGCGGGAAATGAAAATATTCGCTATATAACGTTTAGTGGGGAGCGAATTCGAATTCCTACAATTTCTGGAAAATTAGTGGAAGTGGAAGTTTTAATAGATGGTGACGCCAATGTTTTTTTGATGGGTGATGATTTTATTTTAAGGGCCAATACCTTAAATGAGTCTTTAGGTCTGCGCTTTCGAGCGAAAGTGCATAAAGACCTTCAAGACCAAAGTTTCTAAAGTCTTAAAAAGGAGTTTGTTTTATGAAAAAATGGAGTTTGAAGAGTCTTTTTTGTGGCCTTAGTCTCATTATAGTTTGTTCTGCTGTCCAAGCATCAGATAAACAAAGTATATTTGTCGATTCGATGGTTGCTAGAGATGGAATCAGTGCTCAGGAAATTGAGACTAAGCTAAAAGAAAATTTAAGCAAAGAGGGATTTCACATTGGGTCCGATAAGAAGGCTGCCAAAGTTGTTGTTTCTGGAAGAGCCTTCAATGCCGATAAAAACACCACGATCGTGATTAAGATTTCATTCGATAACGATGCTAAAGTTTTTGCCGAAACTGAAGCTTTGCCAGTAGGAGCCCCACTGACGAGCGCGATTCAGTCTTTGTCGGTAAAAATAGCCAAGATTGTCAGTCGCGAGGCCGCTCCATAAAAGGGAGACTTGGGTCTGGGTCAATTCCAAGCTACGATTTTAGAAAATCTCATGAATCAGTGATGGCAAAGTAACTAAATTCTATTGATGGGCCATGGCGGCGGCTTCCCCGCCGCTTACTTTTTGGCAGAAACGGCCTAGTTTTCGGCAACTGTAGATCGTTATAAGGATCAGAGTTAGATTTCTTAGGGCCACGACGCTAGTGTAAAACCCATCTCCCGATACAAACTTCCAGTATCCCATGTCGAAGCCAATGTAGGTAAGGGCATAGAGAATGAGACTCAGGCTCGCGAGTTTTAAATCCCATTGTAGAGATTGTATCAGCGCCAGGGGAATCATTAACCAAATGAAAAATTGGGGTGATAAAACTCGTTGGGTCGCCAAGAATAAACAAAACAAACTGATCCAAAGTAACAATGCCAATTGTGCCCTGGATGGAAGTGATTTTGCGTCAAGACTCTTCTGATAGGCCGGGAGCCAGCGCAAAAACAGGGTCAAGCCAAACCAGATGAGCGTAATCAATCCAAGATTTTTGGCCAGGCTAAGATACACTGAGGATACCTGATGCTCGTCGATATGCTGAGCTCCAAAATTACTCACAGAGAGTGTCTCATCTGACTTCCCCATCCAATGTTTAATAATCACCGGCGTGGCCCAGGTCGACTCCACTTGAATTCCCCGTTGAAAGTGCATGTCCAGGTCTTTAAAAACCCCACTGGCAATCAAAGTATTGTAGAGGCCCAGCACTATGAGAAATGGCGCCATCAAACCGACGAGGTAGAGCAGGCCTCTCCCAAAAAGAGAAAAGAGCCGTTGGCGAGTGGTACCTTCCAACGGCACCGTCAAGAAGCGATTGGTGAGAGTGAGCAATAGGGCGTAGAGCACGGGTACAAATTTAACGAGCATTCCGAAGAGGCTTAAGAGGATGATTCTTATCTTTTGGGTTGGCCGCGTTGTCGCCACGTAAAAAATCCCAAAGAGGCTTAAAACAATCAGCAAATCCATTCGGTCATAAAGGAGATGTCCTTGGAGGAATCCAAAAAGGACATAGAAGATCACGAAGATAAAGATTTTTTGATGCGCGAGGTTTAGGTGCTTTTTTAAAAAATAAAACGCCCAGGTGAACACAAGCAAATCGACGCAGAACATTTGGGCCCGGAAGGTGCGCCAATAGGCCCAGAATTCGAGTTGAGAAAATTGCGCGGGTAGGTAGGCAAAAAATAATCCAACCGGAGGGTAGCCGAAGCTGAAATCTTGATAAGCCTTAGATGGAGTCAATAAGCCTTGTTTGGCAATTTCAAGAAAATAGGCAACGTCGGTGATATAGGCCTCGTAATAGAGCAAGATCATAAGGCGGCAGAGCACAAAAAAGGCAATTAAATGAAAGGCGGAGGGATTCCAGCTATGCCAAATGGATTGGAGTCTTTGGCGAATCATTGATTGTCCTCGAGTTGTTCATCCTCGGCTTGATTGTAGTCATTCAATAAATAGCGAAACAATGAACCTTTATAATAGTGATAGAGAACAATACCTTGCTTTAATTCAAATAAATTATTCCAATGACGGTTTTGGGCTTCTGAGAGATCTTTCACGCCATTGATAAAATCCAGATAGGTGGCCTTGCTTTGGCGGTATTCGCCCTCCAGAAACAAAAAGTTGTTTTGCTCAAGCACCAGGAACTCTTCGCTCGTTTTAAAGTTCTCTTTGAGTTGAAGAAATTGTTTTTGGAGCTTTTGAATCTCGCTTTGTAATTGAATTTTCTTTTGGCGAATATCTGTTTTTTGCATTTCATTTTGTAATACCACCAGGTTGCGACTGGCGGTCGTGCCGCCGCC
>JBILOD010000116.1:0-9095 GCA_044374645.1 Pseudobdellovibrionaceae bacterium
GTTGGCTGGCTATAATTTAGATGCAGCGGTCTCTTTGATTGCAAACCGCAACCCTATCATAGGCCGCGAAGGTGAAACAATGCAGGCGCTCAAACAGAGGGCGCAAAAAGCTTCAGTTAATTTGATTCCTATTTTAAGCGATACAAAGAAGGTCTTAAGACTCATTATTTTAAATGAAGTTCGAATTATTCCACCAAGAGCCAATCGGGTGGTGCTGATGGCCGGCGGCCTTGGCACGCGTTTGCGACCCCTGACTGAAACTGTACCTAAACCGATGCTAAGAGTAGGAAATAAACCTATACTCGAGCATATCATTGAAAATCTGAAACGCTCGGGATTGGTCGAAATTGATATGTGCGTCAGTTACAAGTCGCATGTGATTCAGGATTATTTTCAAGACGGGGCACAATTTGGAGTTAACATCACTTATTTAGAAGAAGAGACTCGAATGGGTACCGCGGGGGCCTTACAGTTGCTAGCCCGAAGACCCACAGGACCGTTCATAGTTATGAATGGTGATCTCCTCACGAATATGGATTTTACGACCATGTTAGAATACCACGAATCTGAAAGGGCCTTTGGCACCATGGGTGTGCGTGAGTTTGAATACCAAGTTCCTTATGGGGTCGTACAAGTTGATCAGAATCAAATAAAATCGATTCAAGAAAAACCCGTGCAAACCTGTTTGGTGAGCGCCGGAATTTATGTGTTATCGCCAGAGGCCATTTCGTTGATTCCCAAAGGGGAGTATTTTGACATGCCGGATTTATTCACGCGCATTATCGAAGCCCAACATCGAGCGGTGAGTTTTCTTATTAAGGATTATTGGCTCGATATTGGTCGTATCAGCGATTACGAAAAAGCACAGGCCGAAATCGACATCGTATTGAAGAAGAGAGAGGAATAGCCATGAAAATTGGAATTTTCACCGGCACACGAGCTGACTATGGGCTGTTGAAACCTCTCATTCATCGGGTGTTTAAAAGTGGAAGCGATGAGCTTTGTTTGATCGTTACAGGGATGCATTTATCTCCGGAATTTGGACTGACCTATCGAGAGATTGAAAACGACGGATTTCCGATGGCCGAAAAGATCGAAATCCTGTTGAGTTCTGACACCACTGTGGGTTTAGGTAAGTCGATGGGCTTGGCCACAATTAGTTATGTGGAGTGCTTGGAACGGCAAAGGCCGGACATCGTTGTAATTCTGGGAGATAGGTTCGAAGCTCTCGCTATGGCGCAAGCAGCGATGGTCAGTCGCATTCCTCTCGCCCACATCAGTGGCGGTGATGTTACTATTGGTCAAATTGATGAAGCCATTCGGCATTCAATTACCAAAATGTCGCACTTGCATTTTGCTTCCACTGAGGCTTATCGCAAGCGTATCATTCAAATGGGTGAAGCGCCGGAGCGAGTGTTCAATGTGGGAGCGCTTGGTGTTGAGAGCGCCTTGAATCTTAAATTGATGGATAGGGAAAGTTTAGAAACCTCAATTGGTTTTGCGATTAAAGCGCCAACCGCCCTGTTAACGTTTCATCCCGTCACCCTCGAAAACGCAACGGCGAAAGCGCAGTTTGATGAGCTGCTCATGGCGCTCAATGAATTTCCAGATTTAAGAGTGATTTTCACCAAAGCCAATGCCGATGCGGATGGTAGAATGATTAATCAGATGATTGATGATTACACACAAACGAGGGCCAACACGATAGCGTTTACCTCCTTGGGGCAACTGCGCTATTTGTCTTGTTTGCAGTATGTGGACTTTGTGATTGGGAATTCTTCGAGCGGGATCACTGAAGTGCCGTCATTTAAAATCGCCACTATCAATATTGGTGACCGTCAGAAGGGGCGTCTGCAGGCAGACTCAGTCATTAATTGCGGACCCAACAAAACCGTGATCGTTGAGTCCATTCAAAAAGCCCTTAGTGTAGAATTTAGAACTTCTTTTAAAAATTTGCAAAATCCCTATGAGAAAAGCCAAACGTCGGAGTGCATTTTCAAGACTTTAAAAAGTTATGATTTAAAGGGGATTCTAAAAAAATCTTTTTATGATCTCTAATCGAGATAGGATACTATATGAGCATGAAGCACGCTGAGTTCATTGCGATTATCCCGGCGCGTGGGGGCAGTAAGCGTTTACCGGGCAAAAACATCCGTCCGCTTGCCGGGAAACCGCTGATAGGTTGGGCGATAGAGGCGGCACTGAGTGTTCCCGTTATCACAGAAGTTATGGTGACAACGGATGATACGAAGATCGCTGATGTGGCAAAGCAGTTCGGTGCTCAAATCCCTTTCTTGCGTCCGGCCGCATTGAGCTCAGAAACAGCAGGCACCACCGAAGTTATTTTACACACTTTAGAGTATTATCGGAATGAACGGTCCACTGAATTTGAATTCCTCATTTTACTGCAGCCAACTTCGCCGCTCCGAGAGGCCCAGGACATAATTGATGCCATCACGGTCCTAAAAAGTAAAAACGCCGATGCTGTGGTATCAGTAAGCCCTTGCCAGCATTCCCCGTTATGGTCGAACACCTTACCCGAGGACCAGAGTTTAAAAAACTTTTTACCTGAGAAGTGGTTAGGTGTTCGCAGTCAGGACTTGCCTCAGTACTTTCGTTTGAACGGGGCGATTTATATATGCAGAGTGAAGGCCTTTGAGGAACAACGAAGTTTATTTTTGAAAGATTCGATTTTCGCCTATCCGATGCCTGTGGAAAAGTCAGTGGATATTGATAGTGAAGTCGATTTTGTGTGTGCGGAGTTTCTAAAACAACAAGACATCAAGCTAGGAAAGTCATAGTTCTATGGCCAGTGATGTTATTGGGAAACTTAAAAACTGCGAACAAACTCCGGAGCTGATGAGGTGCTTCGAGGTGGCAGGATCAAGCTCATGGGTGGCCGTTAAAAATTTATTATTTTCAACCACTCTACAAGATGTCCATGAAGAGCATTCCCACAAAAGAGGATTGGTTTCGGTTGATGGAATTTATTTTATTGGCAAATCGCTCAAACATTATCTTCGGGCGTTATTGAGCCGGAGATTGCGACCTCTGTTTCTGGGTGCTAGTTCCGGACTATTTAAGCATAAGGGCCAAATTCTCGACTCCTATTTTCCAACGAATAAGGTGGAACCCGAGTCAGTCATTTATATGCTCAACAGTACCAATTTTTCTCATCTCAGAGAGATGGAACCCTTTCTGGATCGCCATCATGTGGTGATGGAGAATTTTTTAGTAGGTCCCTGGAAGGTGATTTTCGGGCGACTCCATTCTGAGTTAATGTTAGTGCTAGGAAGTCGTCCACTCGAGATAGCATTTCAATCCTTGTCATCTGACTACAGCATCTCGCGACGTTCGCTCTATTACACTCATTACAAATTCTTATGGGGCTATCGACTGTTTTGGATGTTCTTTCGGCCACTCACCATAAATAAAGCTTACGTAGTGTCTGCTTATACCAAATCAGACCTGTGTGCGGCCCTTCGTTCCTTGAACATCGAAATAGATGAAATTCAACATGGGTTTCTTGGGCCCAATCACGTGGGTTACAATTATTGGCCGCAGTTGACCAATCTTCCGGTCCCTCATCGGCTACTAGTCTATAATGACTTTTGGAAAGAGGAGGTCTTGCGGTCTCAGTCTTTGTGGTCGGAACAAGTTGAAGTGGCTGGGCGCTTAAAATATGATTTGGTGGAAACTAAAATGAATCTGGCTAAGGAACGCTATTTGGTGTTTACGGGCCAGGGTGGTTTTTACGACTCGTTGATTGAGTTATTCCGTACGGGCGCATCTCGCCTCAAGAAAGCCAACGTTCGTATCTATTATAAGGCCCATCCTCGGGAACTTAAAGGCGACTTAGAAAAGTTGAGGTCAGCTCTTTCTGGTCTCGACGGTATTTCGATTTATGAAGGGTCGGAAACCACCGAGACTCTCATTAAAAACTCTCTGGGGCATATTTCGGTGTTTTCGTCTTGTCATTTTGATGCCATTCAGTTTCTGGGCCAGACGTTTATTTTCGATGTAATGAAAGATAACATTGTTTGTGAGTACGCCGAATTGTATCCACAACAGTATCGGCGGGTGTTAACTATGGATGATATTCTTCAGGAGATTAAACACGATGTTTAGACGATGGCTGAAAGTGCTTTACCAAATCTATTTTTCATTCGCCAAATATTTTATTTACCCGAACTGTATCGTGCGCAGCAACTTCATACTCCCTGGCGTTAAATTGGGGCGAGGTGTGATCATCTTTGAAGGTTGTAAGATTTATAGCAATGTTGAAATTGGAGACCACACTTTTATTAATGAACATACCCGCATAGATCCCAATACGACATCGATTGGAAAATACTGTTCCATCTCTCATGGAGTCAAAATTGGCCTCGGACCTCACCCCTTGACCTTTGTATCTACGAGTCCGGTCTTTTATTCGCCCTCTAGGGGTTATGTTACTGAAAAAAAGTACGATGAGTTCGCGGTGAAGGGTTATACGGAAATTGGGCATGACGTTTTCATAGCAGCGAATGCGATCATCTTGGCGGGTGTAAAAGTTGGCACAGGGGCCGTGGTGACAGCGAGTAGTGTGGTTGTTAAGGATGTGCCACCTTATGCTGTGGTGAGTGGTAATCCAGCAAAAATTCTTAAATATCGATTTCAGCCCGACGAGATCGAAAAACTGCTGGCCAGTCAATGGTGGCTCAAATCGCCCGAAGAGTTGTTGCGCCAACCAGACGCTATGACCTCGATACAGAATTTTCTCAAAATTGCGGAGTCCATAAAGTGAGTGCAACCATTGTTCGAACTCAACCCACCATTGATGGTGAGGTGCCGGTCTTGGCATCAGCGGCTTATTTGCGCTGCAAGAGTTTGAATTATGGTTGGATTGTTACGGATCAGTTTGTTTTGCCCTTCTTTATTGATAAAAAGCTGATTTTTAAGAGACTTATCTTTACCACGGAACCCATCGCTCGTCAGGCTGGTCCTTCCAATGGTTACGAAACCATTTGGCCCGACGTCGTTCATGAGTTACGGACAGTCGGAATTGCTGATTTTATCTTTAAAGCTCAGTCAAATGTATTGTTTAGTTCGTTTCCCGAAGGCTCTGTCAGCGCACCGTGGGGAACCTATGAAGTTGACCTACAAAAGTCTGATGACCAATTGCTCGGATCTTTTCATGGGAAACATCGTAATGTGATTCGCAAAGCCATTCGTGATGGTGTGGTGGTGACTGAATGTTCTGACCCTCAAGTGGTTTATGAAAATATTAAGCAGACTCTGCAGCGGCAAAAAGTACCTGCCTACCCGAGTTATGATTATGTGATAGGGTTACGGCAGAACTTATCGAATCGGTCTCTAATGATGGTGGCCCGCTATGAGGGAGCACTTCAAGGATGTGCCTTGATTGTTTATGATCAACAGCGTGCTTATTATATGTATGGCGGAAGCGCTGCAAAACCCTATGCGGGAAGCATTAATTACCTGCAATATGAAGCGATGAAACTTCTTCGCGACCGCGGGGTAAAAATTTATGATTTGGTGGGTGCTCGAATCAATGTTGAACCGGGAAGCAAGTATGAAGGAATTCAAACTTTCAAAGAACGATTTGGCGCAACCCTACGGCAGGGTTTTGCTTTTCGTTACAGCTTAAACCCAATTAAATACTGGTTGTTTAATATTGCCGTGAAAGTCTTTCTGCGATTCAAAGGATTAAAGTACGTTGATCCGATTGATCAAATACGGACATCAAAGGCATGAAAGTTTATTTTACGTTTGATTATGAACTATTCTTGGGTGCTAACACGGGCTCAGTTGAAAACTGTTTGCTCAAACCGACTCAAGCACTCATGGACATCGCTCGTCGCCACAAATGCCAATTCACATTTTTTGTCGATTGCGGCTATCTTTGCAAACTGAAGAAGGGAGCCGCAACTTCCCCTGCGTTGGCCAAGGACTGGGAGTTCGTGACCCAACAGTTGCGCGAGCTTCATCAAGAAGGACATTCGCTGCAGTTGCATATTCATCCCCATTGGGAGGATAGCTTTTACGATGGACAAAAATGGGTTATGCAGACCTCACGCTATAGATTACACAATTTCTCGGAGCCTGAAATCCAAGGGATCTTTAAAAAGTATCATCAGGTCTTGATCGAATTGACCGGCCAAAGAGCCACCGCCTATCGGGCCGGCGGTTGGTGCATTCAGCCGTTTATTAAGGTACGGTCGGCATTGCTGCAAGAGAACATTTTAATCGACAGCACAGTCTATCGTGGCGGCTATTTAGCGAATGGAAGTCATTATTTTGATTTCCGAAACGCTCCAAAAAGTGACCTCTGGCAATTTGATGAAGATCCCACGATCTCTACTGCGAATGGAGTCTTTTTAGAAATCCCAATGTCTTCGCTTTGGATCGGTCCGTGGCATTATTGGAGGATTGCATTTAAAAAATTTTTTTGCAGAAATCACTCAAACCGAATTTTTGGGGATGGTCAGGCGGTTGGGTCAGGTCTCGAAGCAAAACTGCGTTTGCTCATGTGGGGCGGGGTATCTCCAACGTCCGTGGATGGCGAAAAAGGTTTCACCTTAAGGAAAACCTTGGGCAGATTATTGAAGGAAGGTCAAAAGCAGCTGGTGGCCATTGGTCATCCAAAGGCATTATCTCCACGTTCGTTACAGGTGATGGAGCAATTCATTGTCGAATGCAAAGAAAGGGTCGAAGGATTCTATTCACTCAAATAGGATCTGGAATGAAGTCGTGAATATCAAAAGTATCTTAAAAGTATCAGTTGTTTACCTAGTATTGGACGGACTTCAGCGCGGTTTCTTACTCCTGTTGACTCCGGTGTTCACGCATTATATGTCGCCAGAGGAACTTGGACAAATCTCACTTGGGTCGACATTAATCTCGATCATGACGGTGATTTTAGGTTCGTCCTTGGGGGCATCGATCACTCGATACTATGGAAAACTTCAAAATAATCGAATACGTCTCAGAGCCTTTTTGGGCACTCTCTATGGACTAGCGTTATCTGTATCTTTGTTTGCGATGGCGATCTTGATAGTGCTTCCTGAGTCGGTCTATCAATGGTTGATTCCGGGATTGAGTTTTAAGAATCACGTTCTGCCGATAGGGATGGCTGCAATCACAAATTCAGTTCTTCTTGTTATTGTGTCGAATCTAAAGGCGGCACAAAATGCTAAGACCTATACTGTTTATGGCATCCTTTCAATTCTTGGTCAGGGAGGATTGATTTATCTTCTGGTTGTTCGGCATGAACTTGGTTCGACGGGGTATTTTTGGGCGCAGGCTGTACTCAATATCAGTCTCTTACTGGGAGCGATCATAATTTCATTGAATCAAATCTCAATGCGATTTTCAAAAAAATACTTTGGCCTCATTCTACGCTACAGTTTACCGATTATTCCGATTGATCTCATAGGCTTTGTGAATGCCTATGTTGATCGTATTCTAATTGCACAATTTCTCGGGCTCTATCAAGCCGGCCTTTACCATGTAGCCATTCAGTTTTCTCTAGTCATTTACATGGTTCTGATTGCCGTGAACTCAGCGATCACTCCTCATTTTTTTAGGGCCTTTGATCGCCTTCAAGATTCTGCCCACCGGGGTAAGGAGAATTTGGAGCACCTTTTTACTTTGTTGGTTTATGGATCTGCAATTCTCGTCGCCAGTGTTATTTTATTATCTCCTGAAGCATTACGTCTCTTTTTTCCTGCAGAGTACAAGAACGCTCAGGCTGCTGTGCCTCTACTTTGTTTTAATTACGGCATTCTTGCGGTTTATTTTTTCAGTACAAACGCACTCTCCACAAAACCCTCTTTGGCTTCCTATCGTTTTCGTGGAATCCTTTTGGCTGGACTCACCAATTTGCTGATGGGTTATTGGTTGATACCTCAGCTTGGATTGCTGGGAGCTTCCGTGGCAACAAGTGCTGGTCAAGTGGCTATGGCGGGGTATTTCACTCGAACGGCATCGAAAAAAACCAAAGCCCGCTTTCCTAATCGATGGGGTTTTATTCTGCTTGCAACTACGACAGCTCTGGCAACACTAATAAACCTTGGATCAGAGGCTATTCTGCCGTCGTGGGGCAGTTTAGTTCTGAAGCTCATGCTGATTGGTATTGCGACAGTTTGGTTCCAAGTGGTCAAGCTTCGAAACGCCCTTTGAAAGTGATCGTTTTCCCTATTTCATGGTTACGGAGTTGGATATGAATAACTCTCGATTGTCTGGATTGATCATGCCCTCTCTGTTTTTTGGTTTGGGTCTATGGCTCATTTTTACGTGCGGGGCGAGTGCCGAATTCGACGGAATAATGCAATTTAACTCTGCCCGTGAATTTTTACGTGGTGAAGGTTATGTTGGCTGGGCGTCACATTTTTGGCCACCACTCTTTGGATTGCTTATGGCCTTGGGGGAGCACATCGCAGACCCTTTGCTCATAGGAAAGGTCATTTCACTTGTCTCTGCCTCCACCCTATTGTTGGTGACCTATCGATTTGTATATAAATATTCCTCTTCCGTTATATTGGGCTGGGTGGGCCAGTTGTTGTTGATCACAAACTCAGTCTTTTTTCTTTCGGCACTAGAGTCAGAGAATCATACATTGGATTCATTATTTTATGTCGCGGTGATTTTGCTCGTATTGAGTCTGTTTATAGAGAACAAGAAGGGGCCAGGTCCAGCGAGGAAATCAATGGGAAGGAGTATCTTGCTCATTGGTTTTTTAGCAGGACTCGGTGGTCTCACGCGGTACACGAGCTATGCACTTTTGCCACCAATGGTGCTGGCGCTTTTATTTGTGCGTGGTCCATTCAAGAAGAAACTCAAAAGTCTTACGGCCGTGTTTTCCGTTTTCGCCTTATTAAATCTCTTTTGGTGGGTTAGTAACTTTAAATTGAATGGGTCGCCTCTTCATACATGGCAGTATCTGAATATAGGGTCTCGGGTTTATCCCGGTGGAGAACTGGTGTGGTGGTGGCAAGATCAGAAAAACTATTTTGGATTAAGCTCTATTCTTCAAGATTTTCCGCAGGAGTATTGGCTCAACTTTGTCAGCAATCTTCAAAAGATTTTTGCCA
>JBILOD010000530.1:0-3029 GCA_044374645.1 Pseudobdellovibrionaceae bacterium
GTGAAGACAAGCAGCGGACTGAGATGTATCGCCGTCGCCTTGAAGTGACTAAGTTATCTTCAACTCAAGGAGAAGGGGCAGACTTGACAGAGTTTTTGAAGAACTTGCGCATGGAGTTGACCATCTATGACCGCACAGCTGGAAACTTTGAACGAGCGATACAACTGATCAATAAGACCAATCAGTTCAATTTGAATGGCCGGCGTTTAACGGATACCGACGTAGCTGCCATCCTGGGATCGGGTGGGCGACTTTACACGGCTAGTCTGAATGACCGCACTGGTGGACATGGCGAAATATTGGCATGTTTGATTGATGAGCGTCGCCGTATTATTTCGCTTGTCCTTTCTTGCCGGGTGTTCCAGCGCCAAATCGAATATGCTTTTACTTGCTGGCTACTTAATCGTTTTGGCGGTGAAATAATGCTTGCTTATGCGCCAACGGAGCGTAATACGCCCATTCGGGATTTTTTAAGAGATACGGCCTCGGCTCCCGATGGTTGGGTTTTTCTTGGTGCCAGGGAATTCTTGACAAACTACGCCAGACGACTCGAGTTATTTGTAATTAAGGAGGTCGGAGTTGACTGAGGAAGAGGCTGGGATAGCGCTCCACTCCATTTTGGACCGTTTAGGTATTTGCTCGGGGGACCGGATCATGCTTGGCATTGACATGAGCAAGATACCGCTTCCTGCTTACGTGGCAACCCTTAGTCGTGAGGCCTTTCGTGAACGAGAGCAAAAATGGTGCAAATTTGTCCTGAAAATACTTCTGAATCGCTTGACTGCAAGCGGAACCTTGTTGGTCCCTTCGTTTACCTATAGTTGCACAAGGCCGGGAAGTATATTTGTTGCGGAATCTACGCCATCTGAAAATGGACCATTTACTGAATTCTTTCGGTCTCAACCTCAAGTGATTCGATCACTTCATCCGATATTTTCTTTGGCGGGTACAGGTCGCGATGCTGAGTTGTTATTGGGCTCTGTAGGACGTTCCGCTTTCGGCGCAATGAGCCCGTTTTCGCGCTTCGAAAAGTATCAGATTAAATTTTTATGTCTTGGAGTAGAACTTCGAAACTGTATTACCTACATCCATCATTTGGAGCAAACTTACGGATGTCCTCATCGATACAATAAATCATTCGATATTGAAGTCCTGACGGGCGCTAAAAGACTCCATGGGGAATGGTATGCAAATATGAATTATCGTGGGATGGATTATTCTTCAGATATCGCGAGTTTACAAAATTCGCTAAAGAGCAGAGGAAATTTGGTCGAGATGAATTGGTGTGGGCACCCAAATCAACTAGCCGAGATTGCTGATGTTGACAGGGTCGGTTATGAATTGTTAATCGAAGACCCGACTGCTTTTGTCAATCGTCGGCTACGTTTTTATTTTGATGACTCTGCGGTGCCGAGTGCGAGTAATAATTCCTGTTCACTAGTAGTGTCGGCCTGTGAGAGGGACTAGCATGGAGGCTGATAGGGGGATGTCGAACATCGGCACTCAAATGCATCGTTGGGCAAAAGATCTTTTCCCGATCTGTCGAAGTCTTACCGGGGTTGGAGTGCGCCAATCATTGACCTATTTGCAGGCCTTGATACCTGGACTTATCGTTAGATCGGTGCCCTCTGGAACACAAGTTTTTGACTGGGTCGTACCAGATGAATGGACGATTCGCAATGCATATATAAGCGATGAAGACGGGGTGCGTATTGTTGATTTTCACAACAATAATCTTCATCTCGTGGGCTATTCTGAACCTGTTGACGAATGGCTGTCCTTAGAGGAGTTGCAGGCCCATTTGTACTCCCTGCCTGAACAGCCCGATGCTATTCCCTATATCACCTCCTACTATAAACGGCGCTGGGGATTTTGCTTAAGTGAGAATCAAAGACGGCAACTAAAACCCGGACGCTATCGAGCAGTGATTGATAGCGATCTCACTCTTGGGGTTTTGAATTATGGAGAACTCATTCTGCCAGGCCGTTTGCAGGACGAAGTGATGCTGTCCACTTACGTTTGTCACCCGTCGATGGCCAATAACGAACTGTCGGGCCCGGTGGTAACGGCGGCATTGGCGCAATGGTTAATTGGCCTTCCTGACCGCAAATACTCATACCGTATTGTTTTTTTGCCTGAGACCATTGGCTCCATCACTTATCTGAGCCGAAACCTGGAGCATCTCAAGAAGTATGTTATTGCGGGCTTTAATATCACATGCGTAGGTGATGATAAATCCTATTCATATCTGCCGTCACGTTCGAGTGACACACTTTCAGACCATGCTGCGCTTCATGTGCTCAAACATCTTGCTCCGGATTTCAAACGGTATAGCTACCTAGATCGAGGTAGCGATGAACGGCAGTACTGTGCGCCCGGAGTAGATCTGCCTATGGCGACGATCATGCGTAGTAAATATGGCGAGTATCCGGAGTACCACACCTCGCTAGATGATCTCACGCTGGTGACTCCTGCGGGGTTAGAAGGTGGGTTTACTGCATTGCAGAAAGCAATTGAAGTCATAGAGTTTAACTGCAAACCTCAGGTGACAGTGCTCGGTGAACCTCAACTTGGCAGGCGTGGGCTTTATCCGACATTAAGCACCAAGACCTCTAGTCGGTCAGTCAGCGCGATGATGGACTTGATCGCGTACTCTGATGGCGTTAATTCTCTTCTCGAGATTGCCGAGATAATAGGAGCGCCTATGTGGGAGCTTGTCCCCATCTTTCAAAAATTGAGCGAGCATGGTCTATTAAGGGATTTGGCATCAAGTCACCAAGTCTTTATTGATACATCCTCTGCTCTAGGTAAATAGGATGAACTACGACAAAAAAATAAATGCACTTCAATAACTTTGTAAAAAAAACTATCCTCATTACCGGGCACACCGGCTTTAAGGGTGCATGGCTCACCGCATGGCTCAAACACATGGGAGCGAACGTGGTAGGCATTGCCCTCGATCCACCGACCATTCCATCTCATTTTGCCGCAGCTCAGTTGGCGGATGGTATGACCGATCTGCGCATAGA
>JBILOD010000529.1:0-3029 GCA_044374645.1 Pseudobdellovibrionaceae bacterium
TCCTGTGATGGGTCATATCGGTCTCACCCCTCAAGCTATCTTTCAAATGGGCGGATTCCGAGTGCAAGGCAAAAACCCTGAAGCAGCTGAGCATTTGAAACGGCAAGCTTCTGGTCTTGAAGACGCTGGATGTTTTTCAGTTGTTTTAGAATGTGTTCCATCCAGTCTTGCCGAGCAAATCACCCAATCGCTGACAATTCCAACCATCGGTATTGGCGCTGGCGCTGGCACCGATGGGCAAATTCTCGTGCTACACGACCTCTTGGGTTTGAATACAGAGTTTCGACCAAAATTTGTGCGCACCTATCTGAATGGAGCGGAGTTGATTCAAAAGGCTGTCGACGCCTATGTGGACGATGTCGAAAAGCAAACTTTCCCCTCACCTAAAGAGTCGTATACATGATTCAAATACTCTCAACGAACCAAGAATTAAAACTCTACCGACAAGCGCTAAAAGGCACTGTGGGATTTGTTCCCACTATGGGAGCTTTGCACGAAGGACATGCGAGTCTTCTACGTGCCGCTCGTCAAAAGTGTGATCACGTAGTGCTAAGCATTTTTGTAAACCCAACACAATTCAATGACCCCAAAGACCTCGAAAAATACCCACGC
The DNA here is from genome assembly GCA_044374645.1 of Pseudobdellovibrionaceae bacterium. Taxonomy (GTDB): domain Bacteria; phylum Bdellovibrionota; class Bdellovibrionia; order Bdellovibrionales; family Bdellovibrionaceae; genus CAUJGP01. The sequence continues at coordinate 613 of JBILOD010000529.1, forward strand.
ACCTTTGAGGCGGACAAAGCCTTAGCCGAGCGCGAAGGCGTTAATGCCATCTATTTTCCTAACTTTGGTGAACTCTATCCTGATGACTTTACCTATGAAGTTCGTGAAAAAAGATGGAGTCATCATTTTTGTGGTGCTCATCGAGCCGGTCATTTTGAAGGGGTTTTATCTGTAGTTCTAAAGTTGTTTAATTTAGTCCAGCCTCATTTTGCTTTCTTTGGAGAAAAGGACTATCAACAATTGCGTCTCATTCAGGGAATGGTGAAAGCTTTTTTCTTGCCCCTAGAAATCCTACCCGTTCCCACGCTCCGAGAGGCTGATGGACTAGCGATGAGTTCTCGCAATGTTCGCCTCACTCCCGAAGAACGAAACCTAGCACCGATATTCTATCAGGTACTTAAAAACGCACCGACGGCTCATGAGGCCCGCGTACAACTCGAATCCAAAGGTTTTCGAGTGGATTATGTCGAAGATTGGGAGGGGCGACGCTTAGGAGCCCTTCATTTAGGTTCTGTGAGGTTAATAGATAATGTCGAAATTTGAAGTTTCCGAAACTGAAGTATTGAATGGTAAAAAAATTCTCGTTTTAATAAGCGGCTCCATTGCCGCCTACAAGACGTGTTTTTTATTGTCACAGCTTGTGCAGCAGGGCTGTCAAGTTCGTGTGGCTGCCACACAATCCGCATTAAAATTTATTGGACCCTCGACTCTTGAAGGCCTCACTCATTCTCCCATATTAACCGACACCTTTACTTCTGAGCATGGCATGGATCATATTCATTTGGCACGATGGGCCGATTTGATTTTGTTGTGTCCGGCCACAGCCAACACTCTTAATAAAATGGCTCATGGAATTGGGGATGATTTAGTCACAACTTTGTTTTTAGCCCATGATTTCACTAAACCCTTTTTAGTAGCACCAGCGATGAACGTTGCGATGTACAATCATCCGGCAACACAGGAATCCTTAAAGCGATTGGGTCAAATGGGTTTACAGATCCTGGAGTCTGATTCAGGAGCTCTTGCCTGCGGCGAGGTTGGACTTGGTCGACTCATGGACCCCGAGGAAATTCTCGAACACATCAAAAATGTGTTTACCAAAACAAAGCCTAAAATTCTCATCACTAGCGGTGGCACACAAGAACCCATTGATTCTATGCGAGTCATTTCTAACCTCAGCACGGGCAAAACCGGAGCGGCGCTCGCGAATCATTTCTATGATTCTGGTTATGATGTTCATTATCTTGGAGCCACAACGGCACAAAGGCCAACACGCCCCCACAAGAATTTCTCTTTTACAACCTTTCAATCCTTGAATGAACAAATTGAGCAAATTCTTAAGGTAGAAACGTATGTGGGTGTTATTCATGCAGCCGCCGTGAGTGATTTCCATGTCGCGAGGCTTATCAGTGGTAACGAAACACTCGATGGCACTGTTGGAAAAGTTTCGTCCCAACAAAAACTCACGATCGAGCTCGCTCCCAACTTCAAAATTTTGCCGAGATTGAAAGGCTATTCTAAGCAGTGTTCTCCCAAAATCATTGGATTTAAGTTCACAGCAACATCGGATCCGAGCAAACGCCAACAGGCTGTTGAACGGCTATTTGCCGATGGCGGGGTGGATTTTGTTGTACATAATGACCAATCCGACATTGATCGAACGCGTGAAACTCATTCCTTCACTTTGTACAACAGAGGGATCCACGGACAAATCGCCCCCACTTTGACAGCGTTGGCGACCATGCTGATCGCTGAATTAAAGCCGTTATGCTTAACCCCAAACCTAGCCACAACCCTAAATTCGAAAAGCGAGTGTAACCCATGATCTTAGCTCTCGATGTCGGTAACAGCCAAATTTTTGGTGGTGTTGTCGATCAAAATAAAATCATTTTACGATTCCGAAAAACCTCCAAAACGGGAGCTTCCTCCGACGAGTTCGGTTTGTTTTTGCGTTCCGTCTTGCGCGAAAACAACATTGATCCAAATGCGATCAAGGAAATCGCACTGTGTTCGGTGGTTCCAGATGTGGTGTATTCACTCCGTGGTGCTTGTAGAAAATATTTCGATGTTTCGCCCTTTTTTCTGCAACCAGGAGTAAAGACCGGCCTTAAAATTAAATATCGCAACCCCATCGAAGTAGGAGCAGACCGCATTGCTAACGCTATTGCGGGTATCCACCTATACCCTGATCGACCTTTAATCATCGTCGATTTGGGGACGGCGACCACGTTCTGCGCCATCAACCGAGAAAAAGACTATCTCGGTGGAGTGATTATTGCAGGATTGCGACTTTCTATGGAAGCACTTGAGGCTAAAACAGCCAAACTGCCGTCGGTTGAAATTCTGCCAATGAATGAAACTCTCGGGCGATCAACAACCGAGTCTCTTCAATCAGGGCTTTACTTTGGTCATATCGG
>JBILOD010000175.1:0-7647 GCA_044374645.1 Pseudobdellovibrionaceae bacterium
TAAGGTGAGTGCCTTGCCCCATGACACGAGCAGTTTGTTTACTTATAATCTATTTTACCACCCACCTACCAACACCTTTAAAGCTTGTGTTGGGGCGGGGGTCGCTAACACGAGCGTTTTTTCTCTGGTTTATAATACAGCCCACGAAATGAGTCATGCCCTCAGTCCCTGTGGTTTGGATATAGAGTACCTAGATCGAGGATACAATGCTGTCGACTTCTTTAATTACCCGAGAAACGCTGGACTGAGTGAACGAATCGCGGCTTATCCTTTTTCAAAAATAGTCAAAACACTAATGGGACGTTCAATTCAAAACTTTTTCGTGGGTCTCGAAGACGGTTTCGAGTCTGAACCCATGTGTTCTGTTGGCGGAAATGTATTGGATGAGTCGGTGGCAGATGCCTTTGCAACCGAGGTTTTGATCGAATTTATGAAAGATTTTAGGGGCAAACTGAGTGCGCTTAATTTTGCCAATGGTTTTGCAAACACTTTTCGGTTTGCTTGTGGGCCTGGATTTGATGAGGCAAGCACTCATCCTTCGGCGCGCGATCGTTTGAACAAAATCATTCTTGGGAATCCTCAGGTTAAAACGCTCATGAAGTGTCCAACAAATTAAGATTGTGATAGGAGGCTGCGGTGATCGCACAAATTCGGTTCTTTATTCATGTCGTATTGTGTTTGCAGTTATTATTGGCAAACAGGATTGCGCTCGCAGCGGATGACACCGTGCCATCACCAGTTTCTTCCAAAAGGTTCAAGTGGAGTCGCACGGTGCCTTTCCCAGCCACAAAAGCTTTTGTTCTCTCCCCCGCGGAAGGGGAGTTCTTGAACTCGCTGTTTTTGGGGACTGTCGATTACCAATTGGGAATTGGGAATAATCCGGAATCTCTCAAACTTGGTGCTTTTATGGATTTGGTGAAGCAGCGCTGGGATGGTTTACCCGATCACCTAAAGGTCACGGCGAAGCAGATGGATAAATCGACCCTCTCACCGATGAACGGTTGGTTGATTGATCATGGTTTTCATATTTGGCTTGGAGCCTTAGTTGGTTGTTTAGCGGAAAGCTGTACTCAGCATCTGCTCGCCGAGAAGGTCAGCTCGATGTTTGGTTGGAACGACACGGATATGGCGTCTGTTCTCAAAACATCCTCCTATCGTGTGCCGTCTGGATTTTCTTTTGCGAGTTCAACAGCCTTAGGTGGAGTGTGGGGTCAAGAGGTTCGCGAGTTTCTTTATCAGAAAGCATTTCGTTTGGATGCGAACGGGCAACCCGCCGGCTACGAACCAGGACTTCAGAATATTCTTGCGCATCTAGATCTTTGGCGCGAGCACTTGGGAAAAGCCACTCAGTCTGGTGATAAGGGTGTGATGCAAGTTGTGCGCGGCTATGCTTACGGTTCATTGGCCAATGGGTATCGTTCGGCGATGAATGTTTTGGATACGGTTGAAATTCTGGTGGTTGATCTTCAAGGGATCCTTGATTCAATTCGCTATAAAATGTCAATGGCAGAGGCCGATACAATTCGTGAGATTCGTGAACTTCGGGCCTTATTGGCAGTCGCCATAGAGAAGCGCGAACATTTGATTAGGGTTTTTGAGCAAACACTTCGTTATAATGACCAGCTCAAACAAGGCCGTTGGCAGGTCTATGATCATATTAATTCAGCCGCCCATGATATCGCTAATCTCCATTCTGAACTGAATGAATTTTTCTCGGACACACTGGATGAAGTTGATCGAATCTTAGGGTTTGATGGTGATGTTGCCTTGAGCTTAAAATTAGACACGCCGTGGGAGCTGAGCTACTACCGGGATCGTGAAAATGCGCGAAGTGTAGGGCTCGCAGTGGAGTGGCAATCCATTCGCTCTTTCAACATCATTGTCCAAGAGCGCTACAAGACCTATCATTATACTCGCAATGAAAAAGTGGGTGAGGATGACAAGGGTAATGACATCTATGAAGATGTGGACTATTCGGGTTCATCCCATGAGACCGATGAAGAAACTGTCGATGCTCCACCTTATGAGCGCGAGATCCAGGCCTATTTAAATGCGATGGCGCAGCGACTGGCTCAGTTGGGAGATGAACTCAAGCAAGCTCAATCCACACCAACAGACAATCCATTGGAGTCGATTGAATCTGAGTTGGTGGCGAAAAAACGAGAACACGCTCGCTACGCTGAGCTGGCGCCTACGGGTAAGGATGAATCCGAGCATAAGCTTCCTCGTATTTACAGTCAACAAGCACAGTTTAGAGCTCTGCTGGCGCAAACCCAGGCTCTCACTCTTCAATTGAAGGGCAGTGTACCTACATTTTCTCGCCTCATTCCGACGAAGCCAACATGGGAGCCCCGCCTCGAGAAAAAGTTGGAAAAGCTCGATGCAAGTCGGCACCGGAAGACATCGCTGGCGATAGGCACTGCGATGGCGCTTGGAACTGGGGTGGGCGCCTGCAAACTCTATTTGGATTCCCATGGGGGAGGTTGGTAGTTATGAAAAAATTCAATACGAAATCATTTTGGTTTTTACTAGGAGTGATTTTGCAGATGTGGATGATGATGGCTTATGCAGGGCCAATGACGGGATCGATTGAGCGTCAACTTCTGGAGATTACCGAAAAATTATTATTTAATCATGATCTCAATCGGCCAGCCAGTCCACAAGATCCTTTGTGGCGAGTGATTTCTACCGCTGATTGGAATCTCAAAATCGGTAGCCTCACCAAAGATGAAATTCGGCTATTAAAAGAACACATGGTGCAGGATGAGGGTCTTGAAGCTGATATTCTAATGAAAGAAGGTTTTAACTATCATACCTTGGGACGCTTGCGTTGGATCTTGGGCTTAGATCCCTTTGGTGTGTCTTATGGTGTGATTGATATGGCCAGTTTTCAGAGGACGGCACTTGGGCAAGGTCCTTCTGGGATTCCCGAGTTTATTCGTCTGACCAATGATCAGTGGGAAACTAATCGTCAAGGCAATCTCGTTTTAAACTATGATCCCCGCACGCGCTGGATGATTGAGAAGATCCAGTTACTATCAGCGAAAGCGGTAGAGGCCGCCGATGCGAGGTCACACTCTTTACGAAATCTTTTTGTGAATCGTCATCGTCAGGTTCAAACAATGCTTGTTTGGTCAGACAGTGTTGTACAGGTATTGATGCAGATTCAAGCGGTGGATGCCGCCTTAACTGTTCGCATGGCTGAAATGTCGCCCTCGCATTCGGCCTATACAGGTGTTGAAACGATTCAAATCCAGCTTCGTAGTTATCGTGAACGATTTCTTGATTGGCTTTCAGTCAAATTGAAAGTAGCTGAGCCCCACGGGGCCAGAGATTCAATGCCGTGGGCTTCCTTTGGAAATATGGCCACGGAGAGTGAGTCCGAGCTGTCAAAGTGGCAAAGTGAGACGGAACAAGTTATTTTAGAGTCTATTAAGAAGGTGGATGTGGTCATGGGAGCATCCTCAGTGGAAAATAAATACTCCGGTGACCTAGCTCCCGAATTAGAACTTGTTCGTCAACAACAAGTTAAAGACTACGATGCTCTCAGTAAGGACTGGATTCAGGTTAAAGAGCGCAGCTATTATCAGCGCACTCACACTTGGGACTACATTTATTTACACAGTGAACAACATGGGCCCTATTACGAAACCAGTCGCGAAACTCGCTCGCGGGACATCTATGGCATCGATATGGCGCCGATTGAAGAGGAGCAGGAGCTAGTTGAGACTCTTAATTTGTCCGCGACTAAATTGCTGAAGGGGAAGCCGCAAGCCCATCAGATTCTTGCCTTACGCCAAAAACTATTGGAATTGCAGCGTCAGCACCAAAGCTATGTTGAGCAAGGGCCTAAACTACAGAAAAAGGCGCCAGAGGGATTGACGGAAGGATTTTCTGCCCAGTTTGAGAAGCGCAATCAGACTATCAATGCCATGGTCACACTTCTTATCGATGCGTCCTATCGTCATGAAGTGCATGAAAAGCTCGGTTATGTTGGTCTCGATGTGGCTGAAAGTTCATTGGTGGAGTATTCTTCTGTGCTCGATCGCCTCGAACGTATCGCAACAAGGTTCCGAATCACAGCTTATACGCTCGGTACTGCTACATTGGGTGGTTTAGGGGCCTGTCTCTATGAATTGGCTAAGCCCTTGCTGAACCAATAAGATTAGGGGCGGTTAAAATCTCAATGACTCCTGACAGAAATAGTTTAGGGTTTCATTGTTTTCAGCTATTAACAAACAGATAGCTAAAATAGATTCTGCTGAAAAAGTGCCAAATTCAAGGCGGCAAGCTTCAAATCGAACGAGGCGTAGTTCCCCTACGTTGAGTGAGAGTTGAAGCGAAGCCAACGCAGAAAGTGGCCTTTTTAAGCAGAATCGAAATTAAGGAGCATTTCGATGGTAATTGGGCAGCAAAAAACCGTATTGATCACCGGCGCTAGTGAAGGTATTGGCCGAGCCACGGCAAAGGCTTTTGCCGCCAAAGGTGCCAATCTCATTTTGGTTGCCCGCAATCGAGAGCGTCTCCTTGGTTTAGCGCAGGAACTGAAAAACGATTCTATTAAAGTGGACGTCCATACTGCTGATTTTCAAAAAGAGTCTGAAGTCGACAATTTTTTTCAGAACGTGGGTTTCTATGATATCGCCATCAATAATGCCGGTTTTGAAGGAAAAATCGGCGAAATTACTGAGCTGGAAACATCCGACTATCAAGAAGTTTTTAATGTGAACGTGAGGGCGGTCCTTCAATGTCTTAAGCAGGAGGTGAAACACTTTCGTTCTAGAAAAATCAAAGGGAGTATCGTAAATGTGTCCTCGATTGCTGGTTTCAAAGGGATATCTCACTCGAGTATCTATGTGGCGAGCAAGCATGCAGTACTCGGGCTAACTCGTGCCGTGGCCATAGAGCAAATCGCCCATGGTATTAGAGTTAACTGCGTGAGCCCTGGCGCTACAGATACCGCCATGCTTCGTCGTATTTTAGGACACCAAATCGATGAGCTCATCAAACGCCAACCGAATGGTAAGTTGGTGCAACCTGAAGATATTGCTAAAACCATTTTGTGGTTGAGTAATGATGACGCAGAACATGTGGTTGGCCAAGATATTGTGGTCGATGGCGGCAAGACCGTCATGCTTCCTTGATGGCCCCCGATGCCCTTTCTTCGAGGTGTCGTTTTAAAATGAGCCATTTGAATATTTTTGATAATTAATGTCATGGAACAGGTCAATTTCTGCCAATATCTCGGAGTCTCGCTTTGGCACGATCTTTTCAATCCAAACAAGCACCTTTTAAGCATTAAGAGTTTTTTCAAAATTCCGATAAGAAAGTATGCCTTTTGTTCGTTGGCTTTTTTCTTATTTTTCGGTTTTTCTTAATAGGTGTCGATTTTTAAACCTAATTTTTATTTTATTTGGGGGAATGGCTCTTCTCAACTGTCAACCAACTAATACCACAGTTGGTAGATCGATCAGTAAAGGTGGCTCTTCCAACACAAACGGTCTTCAGCAAGTTCGTCTCACTGATTCCAATGGCAATTTACTTTCGGGAACTCAAATTTCGGTATCCGTTGGTAGCACACTCACTCTCAAAGCCGCACTCTTTACATTTGATGGAGTCCTGGTTGGACCGGCATCGGTGCGTTGGAGTCAACGAAGTGTTCGCAGTGATCTAAACTCGGGATTAACCTGTGGGGCAAACATTGTGGATCAATGTGATTTTACCCCTCTGGCGCCCGGGTCGATTTACATTGATGTTACCATTCCTGATAGAAGTTCTGTGGTCATTTCACCCAATGATACGTCTCCACTTTTTGAAGTGGTGGCACCTAGCGTTCCCACTCAATTCATCATTGAGAGTGGCAACAATCAAACTGGACTTGTGGATGCTCAGCTCAGCCAGCCGCTGAAAGTGAAGGTCACAGATGCTTTTAATCGGGGAGTTCCTGGAGTTTCAGTGACCTTTGCTGTGGCAGCTGGTGGTGGCAGTATTCAATCAGCCAATCCCTCCATAACCGATGCCAATGGTTTTGCAACAGCTTTGGTCAAACTTGGCACAGGGGTAGGCGCTGGAAATAACACTTTTTCTGCGACCGTCGACAGTAATACCTCACTCGTTCAAAGCCTGTCGGCATCGGCACTTCCTGGCGCTGCAACCTCATTGGTTTTACAAACTCCGCCTTTGGCCACCTATGCTTTACTTCCTTTCACACAACAACCGGTGGTGGTGGCCAAGGACGCTTTTAATAATACAGTTTCAACGCTGAATGATTCGATCGTAGTGAGTGTGCAAACTGGGAATGGAACAGTCAGCGGTAACACCACCAAAAACTTAATTAATGGTAGTGTATCATTTACCGATTTGGCTTATTCGCTTTCTCAGAATGGAGTGGTCCTGCGGTTTGCTTTGGGTGGACTGAGTGTTGATAGCCCTCCGTTGAATTTCACATTGCCTACGGGTGTGGGTGGCATCACTCCTGCCGATGTGAATTTTGGATTTAAAGTTGTTTATTCGGCAGGAGCTGCGGGACGAAGTACCTCTGACGCCGTGACGGTCGTTGGGCTTTCACAGCCAATTAGTATTTCAGTGACCGGGCCCGGTAATCCTCGGTTGAGGTTGAATGGTGGAGTCGAAACAGATTCACTTTACAATGTAGTTAACACAGACACTTTGATGGTGGTGGCCGATGCTCCCGCCACACCCGGTGTGAATGTGATTACCATCAATATGGGCGGACGCACTGAAACCTTTGAGGTGCGTTATGTGGATGTCAATAAAGTTGCCTATGCTTTTGTGACGAATACGACTCACAATGCAATGTCTATAGCGACCGATTCTTCTTGTATGGCAAAAGCATTAGCCGCCGGCTATCAAGGAACTTGGAAGGCCATGTTGGCAACTTTAACAACACCACTGATTATGGCAGTCCCCTATCAGTGGGGGCAACTCAAACGACTGGATGGCCAAGTGATTGCCTCAAGCTGGAATCAGCTCTGGACAGGCCCTCTTTCCCATTCAATTTCTATTGATGAGGGTGGCGCATCAAAGGCTACAAATGTGTGGACCGGGGTTGATAATATTACGACGACGGCTTCTGCTAATAATAAAGACTGTAACAATTGGACAAGCAGTGGCTCAGGATATGGAGTCGTAGGTTCGAGTACGGCCACTGACTCCAATTGGCTTAAAATTAATTTATATGCGTGTGGTAGTGATACCAGTGTTTACTGCATCTCTGACCCCACAGCCCTACAAGACACAAACCCCAATGATGTGAGTCTCACAGGCCGAGTCACCACCGTGAGTGGGGATCGAATCACTTCAAGCCAAATCAAAGTGAGTGGAGTGACCACCCTGATCCCCGTTTCGGTGACAGCCACTGGAGGCAATGCCCGCCTGAAAATCAACGGTGGCTCAGAAGTTACCTCCGGCACCGTTGGCAATGGCGATCAAATCGTTATTGTGATGTCAGCGCCCACCGTTTTAAGTCAAAAAAATACCGCCACCTTTCATTATGGCGACGATACCGTCACTTGGTGGGTGGGTTATGCCGATAGCAGCAAAGTCGCCGCCGTATTTGTGAGTTCTACAAATACAGATGGTAATATGGGAGGTGTTGGTGGCGCCAATAATATTTGCCAAGCAGCT
>JBILOD010000531.1:0-3015 GCA_044374645.1 Pseudobdellovibrionaceae bacterium
CTCACCAAAATAACAAATATGGCGAGGGTCCAAGCTTTGGCCCCGAAAGGCTGTTTGAAAGGCTTCTTCTTCTTCTGAGGCCAGAATGGCCGTGGTGGCGCCGACCAACTGTTCGCCATCCAATACCAGTGTCACAAACGAATAGGGGCTTTTTACGTAAGTCTGGAGATATCGCATTTCATAATCCATATTCCCCTCATAAAGATAGGGCCAATCCCGAAAGACCACCATGCGCAACTTGGCCAAATCCTCCAAATAGGGCGTAAGTTCAGTCCCTCGGACCTCCAAGTAATGAATAGATTTCGGTGGGCTATTCCATGGCTGGCTTGATGTTGAACTCATTTTGCTTTCTCCACAAACGACACGTTTTCTCAAATAAAACATAAACACAACCGGGAGTTCAAGACACAAGCTATTAGTCAGGTTCACCACTTGATAAGCCTGATGTATTTTCAAATGAGTGTCATTTTTTGTAACCACAGCAGAGCCCATTTCCGGCTGGGCTCTATTAATTATTCCAGGCTGGCAACGAACACTTCAACGTCCAAACATTTCGATCCATACTGACCTCCGATAGGCCAATGGATGATCCAAAGTCGTCATTTGGACGGACACCATGAACTAAACCACTCACGAGTAAGGAGGTTGTAAATTGAAGACCCAATTAAAATTGATTCTCGTCGCTAACATTTTTGCAATCACACCATTCGCTCATGCCACACGCTCGGACCTGAACCGTTCAGCATCCTCAGCAACCTCTTATCCATTAATGTCTTCCATGGCGGCGTCCAACCCATGGGAAAACCAAGTTGAGGATGACCGGAACGAAACCAATGCCTCTCTCGTTGACCACCTCGCTGAAACCAATGACCCCCCTCAAAATGATAATGGCGAATTCGCGCTTACAGCGGAGCAAATTGAAGAACTCTTGTTGTTTTACACGAACGAAGACTTCCCGACCAATCTGGCGGCGGAGTTCAGAGCGGCGGTTCTATTAGCCGAAGCGTCGATTTCGACCGATGATTTAAAAGATATTTTTCCAAAAAAATGTGACCAGCTTATTGATCAAATAGGTACCCTGGTACGTCAAGAGGTTTCACCCATTCTTCTTGATGGAGCTCGTGATATTAAAAAGGCCTGTCCTCAATGGAGTGTTTTATCGGAAGATGACCGCCGGGATTTTTGGGTCGCTGTCGTGACATCAATGGCTTTGATGGAAAGTTCTTGCAACAACAAAGCAAAAAATAGTGGCGCACCCAATGGGACGGCCTATGGATTATGGCAAGGTCCCAAAAAACTCTCGGCAACCCAAGGTGCACGTTGGGTCTTAAAACAAATTGAATCCCAAATTGATCGAAGTGGCTTACTATTTTGGTCCAACTCCAACTTAAACTATTGGGCCGTATTAAATCCAAACATTCACGCCAACAAAGTGAAGAAAATCCTACGCAAAATCCCTGCATGCGTGATCAAAGCCATCCCCCAAAAATAGGGGGGGGGGCTGGCTAATTTCGACGCCTATGGTAGGGTGATTTACTCGGAAACGGCCTGTCGACAGCGCTCTGCAGATGATGTATTTGAAGGCTTCTCCTTTTCTTTCAAATAGGTTTCTATAGGTGCATTCAATGTTTCAATGTATTGATTAAAGGTTTTATCAAATCTCAAGAGTCGAGCAAACTCATTCACCAATCGCATGCGCCCTGCATGCACTGTCGCGAAGTCACCATCTTTGAATTTGATACCAAAAAACATTGAACGCCCTGGATCGCCTCCGGAATAAATATCGGCTTGAATTTTTTGAGACTCCGCAAACTGCTTCATTTGTGGTTCAATCCACTGCACAAGAGCCGGATCACCTGAAAAACGCACATCGCCGTCGTAGATCAACACCGAACTTAATTTTGGGTAATCCACAAGAAATCCCACCGCCCCCAAAAGACCAATCTTTCCATTAAAACGACTGATCAAGCGAACTTCCACTTGGCGTTCCCCAACGGTCGCCGTTGAGATTGGCTCCTGTTTCAATAACTCTATGTAGTATTCATAAGATTTATCTGGGCGGGAATCCATTTTGGAGTTCATGAATTCAGTCATATTTTCCTTGCTCACACCGAGACCGTCAATGCCATAAGCAAAAGAGCGATCATTCACTGCCGTCAAGAGTTGGTCCTCATTGAGAGTGTACCCAATATGGCGTGCAAACTGCTCCAAACTAGAAAGCCGGTGGGAGCGATTCATCTCACCTGGCCCGTAAGAATGGTGATCAATACGGACGAGTTTGAGTTTATTGACCTCAGCACCGAATCTCATTATGGTTTGCACCCTCTTCACTAAGCCACTGGCGGGCACCATCGCTATGTTCAATGAATTCTCCAAATCCTGGGGCCCTGGCAATTCCACCACAATAATTTCACTGAGACCCTCTTTTCGAGCGTGATTGACAATCTCACGCACCAACGGTTCATCTAATTTGGTGCCATGGCGAACCTCTAATGCCTTCACTTTCATGCCGATCTGCAAAGCAATATCGCGAATAGTGTACGCTTCACGATCATTCAAAGGAACCACCAACAAACTTTGTTTAATACGATCTTTTCTCAATGAAAACTGCCAAGTCGGAGCTTGACTATCGGGGTACCCTGACCAAGTTACAAAAGTGTTTTCGGCGGAACGATGAGCGTGATCTATAGCTTCCGGTGTCAGAGTCTTTTCTAATTCTTCAATGGCACCACCACGCATCTTAAAAAAATCCATATTATAGATCTGCCAAAGTTGCCCGGCCAGCGTCAGTTTGTCCTTGAACTTTCCAGTCAAGCTGTCCGGTAAATTAATGTGGGGTTGTGATATTCTGGAGGCATCGCCTTTCGTCAACATTTCGGTGGATTCGCGAGTGAGACCTAAAGCCTCACGATCCATCCATACCCGTAGACCCTGGCGAAGCTGTTTGATCCCAGAAATCAATAAATCACTAAAGCTGAGTTCTGGCATTTGTTTAAACTTTCTAAAACTATTCAA
>JBILOD010000533.1:0-3008 GCA_044374645.1 Pseudobdellovibrionaceae bacterium
GTCACCATCGATAACCCTCGCCTCACGTCAGCGCAATTCACCTACAAAGTTGTGGATTCCAAAAGTGCGTGCTTTGCCGATTCAGGTGGACCTGCCTACTTTGAAATTCAGCCTGGTGAATTTGTCGTTGGTGGTGTCACAAGCTGGGGCGATGGTTTTTGCGCCAAAATTGGTGCCTACACATCTGTTCCAGCATTTTCTGACTTCATTGTGAGTTCTGTTGAAACTCTGCAGGCAACAAACTAGTTTTATTTAGAGTCTGGAGAGTAGAAGCTAAATTCGAAGCGTTCAAAGTCAAATTGAACGAAACAGAGTTCCCAAAAATCGAGATAAAATAGAAGGAAGCCAACTTACCACTTGGCTTCTATATTCCATAACCTAAATTTGTTTTTATTTTTGCAGTGGTTTACTGAAGAGTTTTGCGAACACCAACAAACCAGTCACTGATTTGAATGCGCTTTTTAGCACCGAGATCCGCCCAACAGATTGGCTCATTGCTGACCTTATTTTCATTTTCCACTTTCGTGTAGATCAACTCTCGCTCGCAATGCTTACTCGCTTTTTTACCAGAGGCGCGCTTCAGAAACTTACGCATTTCTGTTTGCAGCTTTAAAAATTCTTTTTCACTCAGATGGCGAATTAATGGCTCTTGGCCTGGGAGATTATAACTCAACATAAAAGCTTTAGTGCCGCTTAAATCCAGAGCCACCAGCTGCGGTCCTTCGCTCCCAACCATAGCTTGATTGAGAAATTCGCTCGAAATAATCTTTGCCATTCCTTGCGTGCCAAACAAGACAACAAAGAAACTGAGTGTGATTTGTTTGATCCAAAGATTATGTTTCATATTGAGAGCCTCCCCGAGAGCTGTTTGATACTAAAATACTTCTGCAACCTTCAAGCCAGCTAAGCTCCGCCTAAAAACGAAGGTTAGTGTCAACTCACCATGAACTCAGCCAGAAATGGCACTTTACTGAAAATTTGAGACTCATTAAATGATACACTTTCTCAAAATGATTGATATGGCATAGTTATTGCTGATCTATAACAGAGTACGATGAGGACCAACCTTATTTTTTGTGGAACCTATATGCGTAGTTTTTTTTTGAATTTACTCTTATTCGTTCTGACATTAGCAGGGGGTACTGATGCGTTTCCATTTGAGTTTGAGCAGATTAAGTCACTCGCCCGCTCGATCGAAACCAGGTTCCCACCTTCGGATTATGTGTATATTGGTATTGGCCGAAGTCCAACGGCACTCATTGCCTATTTTCAAGAAACTAGGCCGCAAATGGCCTTCAACATTCCACTGTCTCTAACTGGCTCCATTAACGAGGGCTTCAATGCCAATGAACTCACTGCGCTATACACACACCTCGACCGTTTCATGCCCTCCCAAGCGCAAATAGCTGGCCGCAAGATCCTCCTCATTGATTACGTCCTTTCAGGAAGATCACTGAGTTTAATTCCAAATTTTCTTAGCGGTTATCAACAGAGTCGTGGATTCAAAAATGCCATTGCCGTGGTTGGATTGGTTGATTCCGACACCCGACAACACCAGATAGAGGAATTGGAGGCTAGAATTAGTGGCAGCGTACGCTTGCAACTACTACCACTAACTAGTTCATTGAGTCGGGATTTTCGCAATCGACGCTTCGGTTTCTATTCTGAGTTCGGACGTTATGAGGTAAACCATTGGGATACTCAATTATACTCAAATTTCATCAGTAGCCCAATTTATCAACTCTTTCGGCAGGTATTAAGACTTCGAATGAATTATGAGTCAGCGAACAATCAACACGATTATATGAGAGGAAAGGACGCTCAGGAACTCTTTTCCAAAATCACCAGCCGTTTTCTCGAAATCCTCAGTAATCCAGCAAACCAAATGCCGCTCATTCGTCTGAGCAGACTGTTACCTGAGACTTTGGGTTTGGAGCTTTTCAAGCAACTCATGCAACACTGGTGGAACCGGCTCCCAGAGAAACATCCGGCCCTCTTAATTGAAGAACTTGAAGAACTACTTGCAGATTATCCCCATTGGTTTTGGTCCACCTATGAAGATATAACGGAGCCAATCAAGGTCTCGCAAACCATCCTAAATATGAGCAGCGAACAACTGAGTCCTTATGATTTAGAAGATCGCGCAGACCTTGTATTGAGAACCTTTAAAGCCCACCAATGTGAATCCTCCCTCCGAACCCAGAGACTTTAAACTGTTCTTGTATACCAACTCCAATCTATCCTACCAATAGACACCCATAAGTCTTCCATGAGCTGAGCTCAATTACGCCACCACCTGTTTATAACTTGGTCAGCTTGTTCATTTAAAAGGTCATATTATCAAATACCTAATATGGCATATTTTTTGAAGCTTCATTTGTATGAAAATCGTTTCCAAAAAAACTATATGAGGTGAAAAATGATCCTAACTAAAGATTTCCTATTTGTATCTCTCATTGGCATCTTCGGAGTAGTGCCATCTCTTCACGCAATGACCTGCAGGATGGCTGTGGCTGAATCGAATGAATCCCTAACAATTCCAAACATCCAAGCCAGATTTGAACTGAAACCCTCACAGGTCTTTCGCGATGAAGATGCCGCAGCGCCGACGACCAAGCAAGCTGAGAGAATCATTGCTCTGGCGCTCAAAAGCGGCGTCTCCTTAGACGCTCTGCAATCCGTTTACCTCAAAACCGCTCGTGGTATTTTTGAGGCTCAGTCCGGCACCATGGATATCTACCATAATAATGTTTCCATTGAGTCCGTTGTTAGCCAACTTGAATCCACCGCACCAGAACAATGGTCTTATGATCTTACCAAAGTTGAAATTCCATCCGATGTTAAACAAATGTTGGTTATCTCGCCAGAAACTGTTAAACAAGCCGAAACCAGGGTGAATCGATCACTACTTATTGATAATAACATAAATATAGACGCATAGATAGAAACGTGTTCTCTTGTTGGCTCAACAGGAGATTTCATCGTGGCACGTATACCGGGTTCGGCAG
>JBILOD010000084.1:0-10386 GCA_044374645.1 Pseudobdellovibrionaceae bacterium
ATACGCCAACCCGACGATCCAATCAAAAGCAGTCACAAACCCCGGAAACCACCGGAACAGAAGAAATAAGCTCCAAGGCCACCCTCAAGATGCTGATCAAGAGCAATCCAGGTCGTGCCCGAATCTATGTCAATAGCCAAGACCAGGGAGTGACAACACCGGCCACCATCGAAGTTGAGGCGAACAAACCATTCACCCTGACTCTTCTTGCCGATGGCTATCTACAGTACTCAACTCGACTGACGGCACAAAAAGATGGTCAGGAGCACTCTGCCGACCTTACCCCCGTGAAATTTGGATACCTCAATATCAATGTGATCAACGCCGGCGTAGAAACCATAATTTATATTGATAACCTCGAGATCAAAGACCGCAACCACATAGAAAAGTTCCCCGTTCAGTCTGGGCGCCCGATCACCATCAAAGCGGTACATCCATTTTTAAATACCCAGGCCGAAACCACCGTTACGGTGGGTGTCGACGAGAAGAAAACCGTTGACCTAATACTAACAAGTCCAGCAAGGGAAAAAACGGAGAAACCCGAGAAATGAACCACAATACTTCCGCAGACACCCTTGCTAAATATGTTTTAAAGCTTGCCAAGCGAAAGCAAGTTAACTGTCTTAACGTGCTCGAAAAAAATGGAACCACAAAGACTTACTCCTCTCAATCTTACTTTGATCAAATTCAAAAAGTCTCAAAGGCCCTTTGCGATTCGGGAATAAAAAAGAGCGATAAAATTGCGATCTTTTCAAACACACGGCATGAATGGTCAGTCTGTGATCTGGCCTCTATTTGCATTGGAGCCGTTGTCGTCCCTCTCTATTCAAATATGACGACCGAAGAGCTTTCATATATTCTGAACCACAGCGATTGCAAAATGATCTTTGTCGAAAATCGCACAGCACTTCGCCAACTCATGGTCATACGAGAACAATGCCCACAACTCAAAACGGTGGTGCTTTTTGATCCTCCTCAACAAAAAGAAGTTGGGGTCTGGATTAGCTTCTCTGAATTTATTGCAGGTGCTGTACAAGGCACCAGACAGAGTTTCAATTTTGAACGCCTCTGCGTGCAGGCAATGCCCGATGATATCGTTACCATTATTTATACGTCTGGTACCACGGGAGTACCCAAGGGAGTTGTTCTGAAAAATTCCCAAATACTTTTTGAAATTCAGGAAGTGTTTGCTGCACTTCAAATCACCGCTGAAGATCATACCTTGAGCTTTTTACCATATTCTCATGTGCTTGGACGCATCGAACACTGGGGTCATCTTGTCATTGGTTATTCCATGACTTACTCGGCCGGCATGGAGCGTCTCGCCACTGAACTTCAGCTCGTGCAACCAACAGTCATGGTGGCAGTACCCAGGGTTTTTGAAAAACTTTATATCGGCCTAAAAACGAAAATTGAAACCAGCTCTATCGATAGCACGATCTTCAGCTGGGCCTTTGGTGTTGGTTCTGAGGTGAGTCAGAAGCGACAGCGGCATGAAGAACTCGGCCTAAAACTGAGTGCCCAATTTCAACTGGCCAAATCACTTTTATTTGATCGCCTCAAAGAACAGCTTTTTGGATCAAATCTTCGATTTGCCATCAGTGGTGGAGCACCATTGAACAGCGACATCATTCGTTTTTTTCATACCTGCGGAATTCAAATCCTTGAGGGTTACGGTCTCACTGAAACCACCGGTGCCATCTGCCTCAATCGACCCTATGATTTTGAGTTTGGCACTATTGGAAAACCTCTGCACAAAGTTAAAATTAAGATCGCAAAAGACGGTGAGATTCTAGTACAAAGCCCAACCTCAATGGTGGAGTATTATAAGAATCCGGAATCCACGGCAAGAGTGATGCAAGATGGCTGGCTTCACACTGGTGACATCGGCGAGATCAACTCATCTGGTCGCCTCCTACTCAAAGATCGCAAAAAAGATCTGATCAAGACCGCCAATGGGAAATATGTAGCACCTCAGAAAATAGAAGGAATGTTTAAACAATTACCTTTCATCTCACATGCCCATATTCACGGTGATCAACGAAGTTATGTTGTAGCTCTTTTAACTCTGAACAAAAACTTTTTATTTGCACAGGCCAGAGAACGCGAGATCCCCTTCAAGTCGCTCGAAGACCTGAAAGACCACCCTTTTATTAAAGAAATGATCCGAAATGGTGTGGCGCAGATTAATTCTAACTTAGCCTCCCATGAGTCCATTAAGAATTACGCCGTCTTATCGGAGGATTTCAGTATCGAGAGTGGAGAAATCACACCGACACTCAAAGTAAAGAGGCGAATCGTCGACCAAAAGTATAAGACGCTTATTGACTCGCTCTACGACTAATTTCAAAGGCCGGTCAGCGCGGTATTTTTTTTATTTTCCAAGATAGAATCGAAATAGAAGCCAGGCTGTTGTTCCTGTAAATAAGCTGGTTTTGTCGGTTCCATCAGAATTTAGAACGGCGTCGCCGACGGCATGAGCGCCATTGAAATCAGTGACAGCTACTTTATATTTATACTTGAGAATCTTCAGCTGACGGTAACCCACCGAAAGAGCAAAGGTCGTGGTGTCGTTCATCAATCTCTCGTAGCCAATGGCCCCATCATACAAAAGTGCTGTTCCAGTCCCCTCTTCGCTAAAATCGGCGACCCCTGGAAACGCGGTTTGCCCAGCTGCAGTTAACGCATAGGAGTTCTTGTAAGTGGCCGTCGCCGTACCTCCTCCGAGCGCCAAGAAGACCCGCGATTGATCTTCCGTCCTTAAGTTAAGCTCCAAAGTGAGCTTTGGTACCAGCGCAGAAATCGAACTCTCAAAGTCGTAGAGCTTTTGCCCTCCGCTATCGGCACCAGCCCCTTTGGTTAAAGTTCCCGGCTTAATGAGCTCCACCCCCATACGAAGTCCAAGCGCTTTACTAGTAAATAAAAAACCAAATTCCCCACCACTATTCGTAAGCACCGATTTGTCGACCGTCGCTCCGGTACCGCTCGATCCTGAAAAATGCGTTTGTTTAATTTGGGAGGGTCCATAGCTTCCACCAAAATACGCCGCCACACTCTCGTTGGTCATCCGAAACACTCGCGCGCCTGCAGAGGTGGCGATCAGCATGCACATCGTGAAGCTGATTAGAACTGTGTTTCGAAAATTGGCTGCTATCATGGTGTTCCTGGTTTTTGTGTAGGTTAGATCTTACGAATGTCTACAACGAGCTTTGGTGATTTCTTTTTTGGTGACAAAATGAACATCCGCATCGTTACCGGGCTTTTGAATCGCATAAATAGGTTGGTTGAGTGATCCTCTTTGTCGGTGACCAAATTAATACGGTCAATCAACTTGGAGTTCTTAACCAGACTTCTAACTTGATCGGAACTCACATGGCTTCGTACCAGCTGAGAAAAATCGAGGGAAAACTCGGATGGATTTTTGAATAACTGGGCATGAAAATACCCTGGCTTTCCACTGTAGGGCTTACCTTCCTTGTCTCCAATTTCAAAAATCAGACGCTCCGATTTGCGATCGGTGGAGTAAACTCGTTTAACACCTAGGAGCGAGAAACCTGTTCCGGCTCCTCCCCCACGGAAAGAACCTTCTGGCAAAAAGTTTTGTAATGACTGCGAAGGAAGATTCTTCGGAATGGCCGCATAGGAATCTGATGCTCCCAAAATCACCACAACCATTCCGCTCATAAGATATAAACAAATTCTGTTGATTAACGAGTTTTTCATTAAACCCCTCCGAAATTGTTCTTATTTTACCAAGACCAAGGAAAGGCTCAACAAACGTCCACAAAACTAGACTTTGGTGACTCCTATTCAAATTTTCGCTATGGCTCCGGAAATGGACGCCAAATCCGGAGCGATGCCCTAGATCGAGTCGTCAATTTGAAACAACTCTCTAAGTGCCTGCCTCCAGGGAAGTATTCTGATGCCATCCTCTGTTTTTCGAGCCAGCTTTTCATTACAGAGAATCCATTTTTCTCTGTGCTTAATATCTGGCCCCAAGCTTTTCAAGTGAGCAAAATCTTTTTCTGTGACTCTGTCTGTAGATTTGATTTCAATGAGAATAGTAGTGCGAGCATCTTTTTTTACAATTAAGTCAATTTCTGCCCCGTCTTTGGTTCTTAAGAAAAAAAATCTATAATCTCGCTCGAAGTAGTCATTGAGTCTAAAGCATTCGCAAACGATAAATTGCTCAAAAACTTTTCCGTATTCACTGGAGCCTGCAACAAGGCGATTGCCGGCAAATTGAGACAGATAACGATAAATTCCTGTATCAAATAAGTAAAATTTGGGCTTCTGACTTTGGCGGACTCTCACGGACTCATCATAGGGTTCAAGAACATGACCGATCATCGTGTCCACAAGAATTTCAAAATAGCGCGATATTGTTTTTTCATCAGATCCACTTTGCGCAGCAATGTTAGCAAAATTTAAAATCTCGCCGTTACATTGTGAAGACAACTCTAAAAACTGGCGAAAGCGATTGGCTTAAAAAGCCGCTGAACTCTTTTTTCCGACATATATCCGGAAATGTACGCCAAATCCGGAGCGATGTCAAATAGCGTCGATACTCACTCAGAATCTTGCGGCTAGGCTGTGATTAAAGTCCTGCACTGAATTGCAGATCTCGAGGTAGTTCAAATGATCCTGTGAAATGAATCCGTCGGCGACTGATCGTCGAAGAAACTTTATGAAATCATCGTAATAACCATCAATATTAAGAATGTAGATGGGCATTTGATGAAAACCCAATTGCTTCCAGGTGATAATTTCATTCAACTCATCGAGAGTGCCGAATCCACCGGGCAGGGCAACGATAATGTCAGAGAGCTGCTCCATCAGTGCCTTGCGCTCATGCATTGACTCTACAACTCGAAGATCCGTAAGACGATTGTGTGCGACTTCTCTTTGCTGTAGGGCCTTTGGAATCACCCCAATAACTTCGCCACCCATTTGCAGGCACGCGTCTGCCACTAACCCCATTAAACCAACGTGGCCACCGCCATAGACTAAGCGAAAATTTCGTTGAGCGAGAAGAGCACCAAGATCTTTGGCTGCCTCGATAAACGCTGGATTTCTGCCGCTGCTCGACCCACAAAATACACACACTGACTTTTGAACCTTCTCCATTATGACTCTCTTTGCTGGGATTACTAATGAGGTTTCTTTGTTACCTGGGTCTTATCCAACGGTCCCACCAAAGTAAATTGGTAACCTCCTGCATGGGTGATTTTCCTCCTCTTGAATACCAACCGCGGCTGGGCTGACCCAATTTGGCTATTTGAATCCTCTGACAGACGTTATATCTCCCTGTAGGGAGGGTTTTTCGCGCGACTCATTCCTTAACCCGAAAATTCTCCCTACAGGGAGAACCTCGCTTGAAAGTAAAGCCGGAGAAAGAAAAGTTAAGCTATCGCCCTTGAAGAACTCTCGAACATTCTTTGCGCATCTTTTGAAGCCCTTGTTGCAATGGTTCTAAGAGTTTGCTCACGGCAGGCTTTACAGCAGCCGTAGTCGCATGGGTTTGATTATAGATCACTCCTGTAGCAATCGATATTTTATTGTTTTTTAGAACGAGATTCTGAAATCGAGCTTGGTTGTCTTTTTTGATTTTTTGGCCCAGCTTTACTTGTTTATCAGCGGCCCAAACCCAGTCAATAACTGGACCTGGCAATGATGCTCCTCGGAGTTCGAGGTCTGAAATGATTTTAATAAAGGCATCCATTTTATTTCCATTCGCTGCCTGAAGGATTCTTCCGATGGAGGATGCATCTGTCACGATTTTACCAAAAAACGAGTTGAGCTTTTGAGCCGCTGATGAGGGGCTGAAGGCAGAGCTAATGATTCCCAACAATTGAACCGCGAAAAGCCTTTGAGATTCGATCATAAATTCGGCTTGCCCTGGATCAATAATTGTAATGAGTTTTTCGACCGGCTCAATAAAAACCTGCCCATCATGAAAATCGGGATTCACAGGGACCTTTTGGTCTGGTGGAATCTCGCTCGTTAAAAGGTGCATCTCGTGGTCACTCACATAAGACATTGTTTCCTTATAGAGAGTTGGGTCTTTTGCAAGAAGTGCGCGGGCAGTGATGCCCCTTGCAAACTCCATAAAAATGTCACCATTTCTATTGCTATTGGCTTTGACAATCCTAATGGTCCATCCACCGATTGAATTTTGATAATATTTGGGGCCGACCTTTAGCATATCAAAAGTATGGTTTGCATCAAACTCCAATGACACCGATCTCTGAATAATTTTGGATAGCCCTACAAGATAATCGAACTGATGTCCGCCATACTCATCTTTTATGAGCTCTACAGTGAACTGATTAAAGCGTCTAAAGTCATCCTCGGTGGCTAGCTCAATTTCGTCGCGCAAAAAGTTCAGCACTTCTTCTTGCATGGTTTCGAGATTCAACACCCTCATAGCAATTCTCACAGTACCAAAGCCCTCAGCATTGAGGACGATGTAGTGGCTCGGCCAGTCCGCACCATACCGCTTATTCAATAGCCGAATGAGTGCAAAATCGCTCAATGGAGAAGCGGAATCCTGTAACGAAACTAAATGGTGCGAGTATTCCCCAAGCATTTCAACGAACGCCATATATTGACCCAACTTTTTACCTGGAACACCATAGCTCTCAAATAGATTACGGAGGATTACTCCTTCATTAAGTTCGTTGCTAGCATTTTTACCATCGTCCTTCGCCGCTACCATTGATGCCACAGCGAGTGCCTCACTTGGGCTTTCAGCTCGAATGAGTGCGCGCGCTAAGGATTTTGCAATAGGACGTATTTGGGGCGCCAGCTTATCTAAGAGTTTGTTGATGACATACTCGTGGCCCTTTGGACTTGCACCAAGGCCGCCCTGCCCAGCAATGAGTGTACTCACTGCCACTGCTCGTGTGGTTGGGGCGTGACTGACCAAAGCATCACGAGTGGATTGCACCATTTCGAGAAAATTATATTTAGACGTTTTCGCACTGGCCTCTTGGATGTATTTTGGTATCTCAGTGGAGCGCCCGAGTAGGTAATCGATGGTGGTCCATTGTTCGTCAAAGTTTCGAGTCCGAACCAATGCGGCCAATGCGCTCATGACCCGAATATGTCCACCATGAGAGTAGACAGTTTCCAATAGATCTTCCTTTATCTCCGGGAAAACCCCCGCAATTGTATTCGGCTGGATTTTGAACTCTTTAACCGTCCTGTTGGCGAACTCCAAATAGATCTGGGGAAATTTGGCTTGAAGTTCAAATCTTTCATTAATCTTTTGAACCTCAGTCATGAGTTTTTTTGGAATATTACGCCCCTGGACCTGCGATCTCAAATGATCCATAAAAAGTGCCACTTTTGAGGAAGAACTGAGCAATTGAAAGATTTGCTTATTCTCGAGCAAATTAACTCGCTCGACCGCCGATATCGGTGCTAGCCGCTTCAAGAAACTGCGTTCCAAGTCCCTTCTTAAATCAGGGGCTGCAAATAAAGTATCTTTATTTAAATTCAAAATAAACGAGAGCGTTTCAACCCATTCTTGAAATGAGCTATAATTCTCTTCTAGATTTGCAAAGGCAGACAAAAGATGAACACCCAGGTTAGAACTGATTTCAAGATGGTTCTCCCCCGCAAACTTTCTGTTTGCCTCTCCGGCGGACATTAACTTGTGCTTGACTAATTCTGCCTTCAAATTTTCGATTTTTTTGGAGTTTAGCGTTCTGAAAATTTTAAGAACCATTTTAAAATCATCGATTTTCACCTGTTTCGCTAAAGTATTGGAAAAAGACTTATCGGCCGTCAAAAAATTGTATAAACTGAAAAAAGCAATAGCCCCCTTATCAGTCTCTCCCTTATTGTCGAGATGAAATACGAGATTCTTGGACTTTTCGAGGAGCTTATTCATCCAAAACTGTAAAGTTTCTGAGTTCAATATATCAAAGGAACTTGGCGAACTGATTAGAGCGACGTGATAATGCTTTGGAGCTCCTGACTCATTGGAGGCGTCGTGTAGGAGGTAATCGAGCAACTCGATTCTCTGAGACGAAGTCAGCCCTTGATGGTTTAAATATCCAATGAGAAAGTCGAAAACGTAAATAAAGTCAATCCCACCTAAATTTACTTTTTCGCCCAGGAGTCGCGAAATGAAACCCAACACCAATGGTTCTATGTCACGCAAAAACGATGGATCCATTGCCAGCTCAGGGACGTCATTAAAAACCACGTCCAACCCGATCGATCTATTGGCTTTTGAGTCCGACCCTTCTAATAGCTCTATAAAACGAGAATTTCTGATTTCAATAAAAGCCCGATCAAAGCGAGGCATTTCCTTGCGAACCTGTTCAATGTATTCTTGATGGTATTCTGGACCATTGAAACGCTCTTCATTAAAACTAAAATTTTTATACTGGGTGTCGCCTCCAGAGAGATTGGCATAAAACATTTTCTCCACGCTCAAAGTGGATAGTGCGTCCAACACTCCATTTAAAATCTGTTTTCTCAGAACTCCGTCTGCTACAAACACTGAACTGCCAAACCTAGCCAAACGGTTTTTAATCTCAGCCCCATATTCCAAAACTGAACTCGGGATTTTGTCGATGAGCCTGCTCCATTCAGGATTCAGTTTCCCAAGTTGATATAAAAGAGTTTGTCCCATACGGCTTGGGAGAAGGAGACGTTCGACATCATACAGGCTGATTGCCGATATGTCTTTCAAATTCAGCAGCACTTTCATCAAACGGTGGCGTTGCTGATCCGAAAGATTATCTGGGATCTCCCTAGGAAACAGATCTCCTAGATCAAGCAAAGCTTCAATTGCTTTTCGGGCTTCCAGTGTTTCAAGACTTGATTCAAAACTGTCGAGGAGCTTTTCGACAAGAGTATCACGAATGAGGTATTGGTTTTGGCCATTCCGAAACTGGGATAAGTATTTACGCCGATCCTCAAAGCCAAGACCAATTCTTTCGGCCAAGTCAAGTGCCTCTTTTTGGCTGAGCCCCACCCTGGATCGGCTGAGATTTCTAATGTAGCTTGGAAGTACTCCCGACGGGCGTTTCCTTGCGGCTTCATCGGTGCGGCGCAATTCTCTTACGATGGCTTGCGCTTCAGTTATACGAACGCCAGCATCATGATGGGTAGAAGTCCCTCCGAGGATGCCATCCAATATCGAATCATTTTTTTTCTCTTCTACTTTTTCAGCGATTTGGTGCAGTCGTTGCAAAACTCGAATGCCATCATCGAGTTCATATTTACCCACCATCAAATGGAAAGAGCCTCCATCGGCTACAACCTCTTCCGCCTGGCCACTGAACCAATCTGAGAAAACATCATGAAAGGTACCATCACGATTTTTTAGGTGCCCCTCCAAGACGTGCATCATCTCATGGCCAACGACGAAGGCCAGCTCACTTTCAGTCTCAAAAAAGTCAAGGATCCCCACCCATACGCCCAATTCAACTTTTTGGTTGGCTTTGATAACCTTCCAATCAAGTATTTCCTTAAGCTGCCCAATTGAGCCATCAGGTGCACTTACCTTTCGGACAAACATATTCACTTTGTCATTGGCATAAAGTTTCACTTCAAGATCGAAGCCCTTTTCCTTAAGGAGTGGGCCTGCCAAATTTTCGATGATTGATCGGATGTATTGCTCGGTCATTCGAACCTGAGCTTTAACTCGACCCTTAGGGGGATTGATCGCTACGCCCATCGTAATGCGCTCCTTACCGCCCCAACTTGCCATTTCCTCACTCTCACCAGAACTCCCCCCAAAGGACGTCGGTGAAAAAAGTTCGATGAGAAACACTAACATTAATAGGAAAAATGGATTCCCCAGTTTTAATGTTAAAGGGATAGGTCTGATTCGCTTAAAAAATAGTATCTGTTTAGCATCTTGGCCCATAAACAATCTATGAGCACGAATTATGCCGATTGAAATCAACCAAAAAGAATCCCAAAACTCATCCCTATCAATTTGTTATACAACTGCCAGACTCATAGCCAATTGAGGGGGCCGGGATTTTATTCAATACAGGAGGATCGTCGGCAGATTTTTATAAGACGCTGAGGGATCTAGTATTTTTAAACTAAATACCAATTCCAAGACATGGTGGCCCAATTCATGCAATACCATTCCTCGATCAATCGTGGTTTAGTTTGACCATTCCTCGATTTAGCTTAATAATGGTAAACACCAGGAGCATCCCTAAAATGAAAACTTATAAACGCTACCTTCAAGATTTTATCCAGACCGACGCTTTGGCTTCCAATCGAATTGCCTTTATCAATGGGCCTAGACAAGTTGGAAAGACTACTATGGCAGAATCCCTACTGGCGGACCTGAAACAACAAAGTAACTATTATAACTGGGATGATGATGAGTTTCGACGAATATGGGCG
>JBILOD010000534.1:0-2999 GCA_044374645.1 Pseudobdellovibrionaceae bacterium
CCCTATCATCCCATTGAGAATGGGCAACGCCTTATCGACCTGATCCAAAAGCATTTTTGAAAAACAGCTTCACGGCTGACTCAAACGATCTGCCACTTGCACCAAAATCGGCTCGAGAGTTCCGCGTGCAAAATCAGGATTCACTCGAATGGGCCTGGTCTGGCTCGCTGTGAGTGCAAGCTCTCCGTTCACCCTTAAAGGTTGCTAAAGCCCAATGCTGCATCGAATTACAAATTTATTAAGGCCATAAAAAATACCGTATTTACAGATAGTTAATTAATCCTAACTACAAATACTTTACATCATGGACTCGTTTTCCCTTTGCCATTATTGTTATATTAATATTTAACAGAACAACATTTAACATATTTTTTATATTGTATTTTAATATTAAAAGGAGACTTAACAATGAAACTCACCTCATTTTTAAACACTCAAGTTATATCATCCCTCATCCTCTTCGCCGCCCTCACCAATCTTTCGGCATGCTCTACCGACATCATCGGCTCTGACCGAATTCACACAGAGGATATTCACCAATACTACCAAGCCCACTATCGCGCCGATGACAATACAACCGATTTCACCGCTACTTTTCGCGTGGGTGGCAGTACCGGAACAACGATAGAGTTCTTAGCTCCCAGCGAGTTAACCGTTAACGACATCGTGGCTAAACAAGAAAAGTTTTTCGGCAGCCATTACACTGTCAATCTTAGCAAAGGCTTTATCCCAAATTTTCGCACGATCTGGCGAACCCAAGAAGGTCAAACTTTCACGAATAGCTTTTCAATCAAACCCATCCGCTCCAGAGATGCACTCCCCACACGCCTCTACATAGGGACGTCAACCCTAATCAATTTGATCGTTCCCGCCTACCAAGAGGATGACGAAATTGAAGCCATCATTGAACAAAATGCCGACAACAATCAAAATCGCTATGTCGTCGCAAAAAATTACAATCCTCAAACTCAACAACTGATGATCCAGCCCACTGACCTTATCAACCTCAAGCCCGGCGTGGCGACATTTTACCTACGCCGAACCCACTCTAAACCTCTGGAACAACAAACTCCAAAGGGTGGACTTGCTTTCAGCTCTTACAGCGATGTAAAAGTAACCGTATCTATCGAATTATAAGGATTTCCAGTGAAAATATCGCAGGCCCAAAAGTTAAAAAATCGAAGCCGACTGATTGAGAGTGCCGTTAGACTCTTTAGCGATCAGGGCTTCAGAAACACCACCATGAGAGATATTGCCAAGGGTGCCAAACTGAGTGAGCCTGCGATTTACAATTACTTTCCCACCAAAGAAAGTATCGTCTACGCCTTCTTTGAGCATGAGCTCGAAGGGACCTTGGAGAGCCTTCAAGGACAAAAGTCATTGGGCCAACTCGGTTTTTGCGAGCAGATCCAGACTCTGCTGGAACAACATTTAGAGCGTTTGCAGATCAATCGTAAATTTGTCGATGAAGCTTTTAAGAGTATTTTCATCACTAATTTACCGAGTTCCAGCACCGAAATTGGGAGACAACGCGAACTCTTTGTCAGCTTTGTTCAAGAACGATTAAAAGAAAGCCAACGTCGAGGGGAACTTCACAACACACCCTTTGATCGCTTTTTCGCTGAAATTCTTTGGGACTTTTATATCGGCGTCATTTATTATTGGCTCAGGGACTCGAGCTCACAGTCGGCCAACACTTCGCAGATGATCGACAAAACTCTCGCTCTACTCAATGAATTGTTGAAAACGAATGTACTTTCTAAACTTCTCGATCTCTTACAGTTTTTTATTCGACAGCATCTTTTTGATGGATTGAACGCTTTGCTCAGCTTCACTCAAGGCACCCCTGATGGCCAAAAAAAACGATTCGGACATTAAACTGAGTTCCCGCGCTCGCACCAGCGTGGCTTTAAAAACCGCGATCAAACTCGGGGCTCGAAAAACGCAGCAAACCGTTGCTGGAACAATGACCTCTAAGAATGAAGAGCGTCTACAGGCGGATCAAAGAGAACTGGCGGATATTTTATTTAGAGGTCTCTGCCAATTGCGCGGCACCGCGATCAAAATAGCCCAAGCCATCAGTAGCGATACTGGTCTTCTCTCCCCCGAACAGATGGCCGTTTTGCAACAGTCGCAGTACCGAGTCCCACCGCTCAATTCGGTCCTTGTGAGCAAGGTCTTCCGCAATGAACTTCAAAGAGACCCCTACGAAATTTTTCAAGAGTTTGAGCTTCAAGCGATGGCCGCCGCCAGTCTCGGTCAAGTCCACCGCGCCAGGCTCCACGATGGAACGGCGGTAGCCGTTAAAGTTCAATACCCTGGCATCGACCAAACCATCTCTATTGACCTGGGAATGGCTCGTAAATTCATAATGGCTCTCCCAAAAAACGGTGTTCTCCTTAATTCACTCAACACCATCGAGGAGCGCCTCTCAGAAGAAGTTGATTACCGCATAGAGCTCCAAAACGCCCAAAGTTTTTCACAAATTTATGCCGAAACAAGTTTGCTCATCCCACGAGTCTTCCAACAACATTCTTCTCAAAAGATCCTGACTTATGAATTGATTGAGGGTCTGCACCTCACAGAATGGATACAGACCTGTCCTACCCAAGCAGCAAAGAATCAGGTCGGCCAGGCTCTTTGGAATCTATTTTTTGATTCCATGCTCAAACATCGTTTATTGCATTGCGATCCCAATCCCGGAAACTACCTCATCACTAAAACTGGTCAGCTCGCGCTTCTCGATTTTGGGTGCGTGCAAAAACTGAGTTCGGAGGCAAGCCAACTCTTTCACTGGATGGTACAACCTCCCTCGGCCCCTAACAAAACCCAGATTTTGAACATTTATCGAAAGATGGGAGCAAACCCCAATCTATTGGACCCAACCAGTGATGATCCATTTTATGATCGTATGGTTTTACCTTATCAACTCTGGCTCAATGAAATGACCCAATCCTCCACTTTTGATTTTGTGCCTAAACAAGGTTTTTCCCACAAAG